>JAJZXX010000214.1 GCA_021806205.1 Bacillota bacterium
CGGATGCACTTTCTGTTCGTCCGGCCAGAGGTTTGCCGCCGACTTCCTTCGGATTCCACCTCACGATGGACACCCTTGCCTTTGGCTAACGGTTGGAACGGTCATCCCCCGTTCAGGACTTTCACCTTAAAGCACACGCCCATGCCGGGCGCACGGGAAGGATATCCGGCGGCGTCCGCCGCCGATATTATCGGGGTTACGAGGGAAACGGTCAGCGCCTATGTGGCGGCATGGAATACCGGAGGCCTGGACGCGCTCGTGCCACGTCATAGCCCCGGGCAGCCGACCAAAATCCCGCCCCAGGTGGCGGCGGAAATCCTCCACGCCTTGGAATCTTCGCCAGCCGCGGTCGGCTACGGGGTGTCGGTTAACTGGGATTCCCGCGTACTTCAAGCTTTCGTAAGCGATCGGTATGGGATCACGATGTCCCGGGCCGGCCTGCGTCATTGGCTCCATCGGCACGGGTTTAGTTGGACGCGGCCCACGTACGTGTTGGCCAAGGCGGATTCGGCGCGTCAAGCCGCCTTTCGGGCGGAACTCGCCACGCTAAAAAAACGCCACCGACGCGGAGATCATAGTCTTCCAAGACGAAGCGCACATCCGCGACTATCAAGCCATTGGCGCGACGTGGTATCTGCAAGGCCACAAAAACGGGTGCTCACCACTGGACGCCATGCGGCCGCCATCCTCTTTGGTGCCGTCGCGCCCGCGACGGGCCAAGTCGTGATTGCCGAAGCGGACCAGGCCACTGCCCAAACCTTTCAAGCGTTCTTAGACACTGTGCTGGCGACGTTCCCGGACAAGACCATCCACCTAGTCTTGGACAATGCGAAAATTCACCACGCCAAGATTCTTGCCCCCTACTTGGCGGCCCATCCTCAACTCGATTTGCGCTTTTTACCACCGTATTCCCCAAACCTCAATAACGTGGAACGGTTATGGAAGTGGCTCCGCGAGAAGGTGATTCTCAACACGTATTTCCCCAATTTGGCGGCCATTCAGGCCGCCATTGGCCGCTTTCTCGAATATCTGTCCACAGTGCCGGACGAAATCCATTCGCGCTTGGGGCGATTGCCGGAATAAACAAGGAAAATTAACGCTCATTCATATAGTTAATGTCAACTAGGGGTCTCAAATCCGCGCTGGGCCTCACAGGCCGACGACGGAAATGGACCCCCTTTTGTCGGTACGCTCATAAGCCCTACCTGTCATCACGAGGATTGGCCGGAGGTGTGTGCAGCCCGTTGCATGGCCTCCCCTTCCTCCCTCGCCATTCGCTCTTCCACGGCATGCCTACTGGGCATGATATCGCACAGCCCTTTCCTATTTAAGATACGTGGGGGGTGGCGTAAACACGCCATCGACTATCAAATCGCCCGCCTCCGAAGAGACGGGCTATAACGGTGATCAGGGTTTGCCCTCTGGACACCTCCAAGAAAGGAGGTGAAGGGCAAACGCACCTGACGATCACCGCGTCGATTTCGCTAGCGGCGACTCTACTGTATCTGTGGTGGCGTCACTCTCGACCAAAAGATCGATAGGCCCTCGCCGACCGCTCCTGTTGATGCAGGGGCGGTTCTTGCTTACACTATACCGTGCATCACGAAATTATGCCAACTCCGACCCGACGCATAAGCCCCCCCTTGGGCTATCGGCTCAGGTGGGGGTTGACACGGGTCAAGAACAAGTTCGCCCGGGTTTGTCGATGTCAGCACGACTCGCCCGGGGACCATCGGTTTTAATTGGCAGCGTGTGACTCGCCGCGTAGAAAGCTACCGACCAATGCGACTCCAGCGATGAATTGTGGTACTCCCAACGGGGGGAAATCTAATCGCCCAAAGAGAGGCGGAAGAGATGCAAGGGTAATGTTGTATCGTGTAATGTAGGCTGAAAACGCGCCGAAAATCACAAACAGGAGAAAAGCCCACCAGCGAAAGGTTCCTCGAATGGGTCGTGGGCTAAATACCCAAAAAGCCAGAGCCATCAAGATCATCCCGGGGATAAAGAGCACTAAAGAGATGGTAACGAGGAGACTCCCCAGAGAGGTGAAGTGTTGGGCGTCTATGAAGGCATAGAACCGACGTGCTAAGAAGAAGCGCCCGACCATGACCCCGACAGCCAATAAAATCGAAAACGTCAGACGAACATTTTTGTTCATGGTCAGTTCCCCCGTTACAGTGATTAGCACACCATTAACGTAAAGGATTTGAACTGCTCTAGCAAACGGTGATAAATTAGCTACAGATTGCCTATTTCGCTGCGAGGTAATCACTAAATTCGCAACCTTTAGGGGTTGAAAAGTTAATGAAGAAACCCCGCATCATTACTGCTATATTTGCTACGGGAATATTGGTGAGTGTCGGACTTCCCGGTGCGGATGCACAAACGAAAAACACCCCAATCGTTTTCCATCAAACGACTCCCATTACCACTACACACACATTGTTAGAACGGGCACTACATGGTGAAGGGGTTGCCCCGCCAATAACTCTGCACGATCAAGGGTGGGTAGGAAACGGAAAGGCCAGTGCCAAAGTTCCAACAATTGTAACCACCCAGTATATCAAGGGGGTCAAGTACCCGAACAAAAATACAGCCAAGACGTATCAGACAACCGTGTTCTCGGAGATACCGTCAAAGAATCTCACGACCATTGACCCTAATCAATCATATGGTGCCTATGATCCCACCGGACAAGTCTATGCGGAATCAACGTTCTCGTATACCGTAATCACAACGGCGTCAGGGAATTACTTGGCCATGCAAAGTGTCAGTGGCTATTGGAACGCGAACTCCGTTGCGACTAGCCAGTATACCCTGCCGTACACACAAGTTGAACCGTTCGAGGTCGGTCCAACGCGAATGGGGTAGGTAGAACCGCGGCCTCGAGGCTGGGCTGTTTTAGCGGGTGTCTCTTGGGCCGCGGGACCCCTGCAGAACCGAACGTGCGGATTGTCGGGATAGAAGTCAGGCGCGTAACCACCGTGGCGATCGGGGTCGTCCTGCATTGGCCTTGACGACGAGGTTGCAGGAAACCTGCCGTCGGTCTCGTTTTATCCTTCTGACCGTCG
>JAJZXX010000125.1 GCA_021806205.1 Bacillota bacterium
CTTCGCCATTCCTTCCCACGAGGGCCTCGCTACGTTGATCCTCCTTGACGAAGTGTTAATGTACGTACGCGAAAAAGTGGCGGATGACCCGGCTTGGCGTGGGCGCATGCAAAACTTTTTTCAGTATCTCACCCAGGCCGTCACGAAAGTCCCCCGCTGTGCATTGGTAGTTTCGCTGTTGGCAAGTGACCCGCGCAAGAACGATGTCATCGGGAAAGAACTGAGTCGGGATTTGGCGGAGATTTTTCGGCGTGAACAGGATCATAGTATTCAACCGGTAGGTAAAGACGATGTCGCTGAAATACTACGGCGTCAATTTTTCACGCCAGGATCGATTCGCGAGCGCGAGCGGTTCCGTGCACCGGTGGTCGCGGCCTTAAAAGGCATTAGCGCACTCGATGAGGCTACCCGTAAGGAAGGTGGACAGGCGGAGGAGCGGTACCTGAACCATTATCCGTTTCACCCGGATTTGACTGATGTGTTTTATACCAAATGGACGCAACTGGAAGGGTTTCAACGAACACGTGGCATTCTTCGTACTTTCGCCTTGGCGCTCCGAGACGCCGAGCTGTGGGATACCCAGCCGTTAATTAGTACCAACGTACTCCTCGATGCACCGCGATCGCGGGAGTTGAGCGCCGCCGCACGCGAACTCGCCACGGTGGCGGCCACGGAAGAATATGAAGCCAAGCGTCAAGAGTGGCTGACGATCCTCCAAGGAGAGCTCGAAAAGGCGCAGCGGATCCAAGAGGACGTGCCCGCGTTGCGAGCGCGAGAACTCGAGCAAGCGGTCCTCGCAACCTTTTTGCATTCGCAACCGATCGGCCAACGGGCGACAACGCGGGAATTGTTGGTGTTGCTTGGGGCGGCTCGGCCAGACCGCATCGAACTCGAGAAGGGGCTCAGGCAGTGGGCTGATACGTCGTGGTTCTTGGACGAAGCCGCGTTGACCGAAGGGAAGAGTCATCGCACGAGCCTCCCAAGCGTCTGGCGTCTGGGATCACGGCCCAACTTGAAACAGATGCATAACGATGCGCGGGTACGGGTCGCATCGAACCGCGATGGCGTGAATGCCCGCCTGATTGATGAAATTAAGAAAGTGAAGTCGCTGACGGCGGGAGCAGCCGGGGCGGGGGCCACTGTCCACCTGTTGCCGAAGCATCCCGCGGATATTGAGGATGATGGGAGATTTCATTACGCGGTGTTGGGTCCGGAGGCGGCCTCCGCGTCCGGGAACCCGAGCACCCTGGCGCAACGATTTCTGGAGGAGACGACAACTCCGGATCGCCCTCGCGTTTGCCGTAATGCGGTCGTTTTGGCGACATTGGAGCGAACCGGGTTGGCCGCTGTGCGAGAACACATCGAAGTCGCGTTGGCATGGGATGAAGTGGAGAGCCAGTTGAAGAATCAGGATCTCGATCCGATTCGCGAACGGCTGTTAAAGCAATACCAGGCGGACGCCCACGACGCCATTCCGCGCTTGGTGCAGCAGTCGTATAGCATCGTGGTGTCCCTAGGCAAAGACGGAGTGCCGCTGGCCTTCAAAATGACGGTGGATGTGACGCGGCCTCTGTTTGAGCAGATTAAACATGACGAACGTTCGCGGATTCAGGATACGGCGATTAGTGCCGAGGCGATTTTGCCCGAGGGCCCTTATGATCTGTGGAAACCCGGCGATACCGCCCGGCGCCTCAAAGACCTCGTCGGCGCGTTCGCGGACGTCCCCGCCTTACCGAAGATGCTGAAGACCCAAGGGATTTGGGATACCGTCAAGCAAGGGATGCAGGAAGGTCTGTTCGTGCTACGGTCATGGCGCCCGGACCGGTCCTATCGCACCTGGTGGCGAGAGACGATTCGAGACGAGGACCTGTCAGACTCTAGCATGGAAATCGTGTTGCCGGAAGCCGCTGAATTGGAGCATTTACACGCGGATCTTTTGGCACCTGGCCGATTGCCCGGTCTATGGCCGAAAGACGGAGATTTGACCATGGCGGGGGTCACCAAGTACTTTTGTGGAACCACGACTGTTGATGTGATGCGGAATGGTTATGCCGAGCCAATGGCCGTGCCCCCCGTTGCGGAGAAGGTTTTGATCGATACGGTGAAGGTGGCCGTGGCCCAGGGGGTGGTGTGGGTGGTAAATGGACCGGTCAGTCTGTGGGGGGAGTCGGTTCCGGATGGGGTGATGACGCCCATGGCGCAGCTGAATCCCCCGCCAGAGCCCATCGGAGTATTTGATACGCTCGCCGATAGCATTCCGGAGGCATGGGAAGATAGTAGTACGACGGCACTCGCCATATCCATTGCCTTGTCGAACCGTCGAAGTCAGCCGTTGCCATGGTCTATAGTGCGCCAAGCCATCACCGAAGCCCGGAATGCCGGCTTGATTACCCTTGAAACTGCCGATGTCTCATGGCCCTGTGCATTAAGCGAAGCTGGTAGCGTGCGCATTCGGGTTCCCCAAGGCATGGCGAGTGTACCCGCACCGACTGCCCAACCGACGATGGGGGATAAGAAGATTCGAAGCGAACGGCAACTTAAGCCGGCCGAAGTTCAGAATTTCGCGGAGGTAATTGGGAAGCTGGTTCAGGACCTTCAAGCATGGTCTCCTGCTATTCACGTGGCCATTGAGCTTGATACAACGACGATGGAGATTGATTCTGCAACCAGAGAGCGAGTCGACGCCCTTTTAAAAACGGTCGACGGTGATTGGCATATTTGATTCTTCCCGAATTTAGGGAAGAACGCTGCAGGGGGCCTCGGCAGAACGGAATGGAGTAGACAAGTATGGGATTTAAACCGTTACTCTTCGTAGCCATGCCTTTTGGGCAAAAGCTAGACGTGGCTACGGGCTCTATAATTGATTTTGACGATCTTTATCAACGGGTGATTGTCCCTGCTGGTCGTTTGGCGTCCGTGGACATTCTACGTGCCGATGAGGAGCGCATGGGGGGATTTATCCACTTGCCCATGTATGAGCGTTTGTTGTTGGCAGAACTCGCAATCGTGGATCTAACGCTTGCCAATCCCAATGTGTTTT
>JAJZXX010000115.1 GCA_021806205.1 Bacillota bacterium
ACGAGACTTCCCAGGCGACACCCCCCCGGCAGTCTTACCGAGTATCAGCCGATGAGCAAGAGCCAAGATGTAGAGCCAATGTCCAGCAAATATGGCTATTCGTATGTTGAAATTTCAGGTCTCCTTGGCGTTGGCGCCAATTCATTTTGTCATCACTTCGACGAACACGAGACGAAGACGGTGCACACCGCATCAACCCGACGGGCTGGGATTCGCGAGGCCCTTCAGGAGATATGGGTACCCGCCTGCCCCGACCGTCGCCCTGCCCTCGTCGGCCGACCAGCCCCTGGGGAGCGTTCTAACCCGATCAACGTGGCATGGCAACTGCGCGATAATTCAACCGCAGTCAGGAACGCTCCGACATTTAAAGTAACGGACTCGCCATTGGCCCTGCCGGTCATGGTTCATGCCCTCGAATCATCAGGAGCTTTTTTCGTTCTAGCCGTTCTCGCCCGTGACATACCAGTACCCAACCCGAGGGGACCGTCAACGTAACCCCAACCAGAGACGGTCCGGCGTGTTGCCAACAGAATGGATATACGGTGGCGCAAGTTTTTACCGATCACGCTATTCCCGGGACAAAGCTTGATCCAAATCGGCTACAATGTCCTCAATATCCTCAATCCCCACCGCAATCCGAATGAGATTGGACGTAATGCCACCCAAGCGCCGATACTGCTCGGGCACGTTGTGGTGGACCGCTGCCACCGGTTGCGTGATCAACGATTCCACCGAACCCAAACTAACAGCGCGCGTAAAGAGGCGGACACGATTCAACACCGCATTTACCTCCGCTTGGCCGCCCCGCAACTCCACTGCCAGGACTCCGCCAAATCCGCGCATTTGCCGTTGGGCCAGCGCATGCTGGGGATGGTCCGGCAATCCAGGATAATGGACTCGATCGACTCGGGGATGACTAGCCAGAAATTCGGCCACGGCCTGGCCGTTCTGGTTATGACGGGCCATCCGCAGGCCAAACGTTTTCATGCCCCGATTCCAGAGCCACGCGTCTATTGCGTTGAGGTTGCCGCCCAATTTGCGAAAGACTTGGACCGCATCGGCGATAATGGCGGTAGAGCCGACGATCGCGCCCGCCATGACATCACTGTGCCCATTCAAATATTTGGTGCCGCTGTGCACTACCACATCCGCGCCCAGGGTTAACGGTCGTTGATTGTACGGCGTGGCGAAGGTGTTGTCGACGATGAGCCGAATCCCACGGGCGTGGGCAATCTGAGCAATGGCCCCCAAGTCGCAAACACGTAACGTCGGATTGCTGGGACTTTCAATAAAAATGATGGTCGTGTTGGGGTGAATCGCGGCCTCCACTTCCTCCACGTCGGTCGCGTCCACGAAACTGGTCTCCATACCAACTTTGGGAAGCAACTCATAAAAGAGCCCAAAATTCCCGCCATAAATGTCCGCATGGCTGACGATATGGTCACCGGCCTTGGCAGACGCCAGAATCGCCGTACTGGTTGCGGCCATGCCGGAGGCCAAAACCAGCGCACTCTCGGCCTCTTCTAATGCGGCAAGTTTCGCTTCCACCATCCCGTAGTTTGGATTGCCGTACCGCGTGTAAATAAATCCGCCGCCACGCCCCTCCATCAAATCCCACATGGTTTCATTGCTCGGAAAAGCAAAGGTCGTGGTTTGATAGATTGGCGGAACCACCGCACCCGTGATCGGATCAGGCACTTCCCCCGTATGAATCACGGTGGAATTGATTCCACGCAACCAGTTGTTGTTCATCGGCATACCCCCTTCAATTCCCCGGGTGCAGCAGGATCCTCAGCCATCGCACCTCGCACCGGACCTCTGCCAACGCTCCGAGGCCTCCAATCCATCCATTTTCATCCTGGAGGCGGTGGTCTTGGGAACTACTCCACAACCAATGTCACCGGCACCGGATGCCGAATCACATCGAGAACGGGCGAAGTCTTTTGCACGTGCGTGAGGAGATCGGAGATCTGATCCGGCGTCGCGTCGGATTCGAGATGGTAGCGCACCTGAATCCCTTCGTAACCAGGTCGAACCGTATCAGAGAGTCCCAAAAAGGCGTGCAGATCTAGCGTTCCGCTGATATTCACGGTTAATGTGCGCAGAGCAATGCCACGTGCGGCCGCGTTGTATGCGATGCCGACACTGAGGCAAGAGGCCAACGCCGCCAAGACTAACTCCACGGCATTCGGCCCCTTGTTCGTTCCGAGCAAGACGGCCGGCTCGTCCGACACCACCACAAACGGTTCGGTGCGTGAACGATCCTCCTGGCCAGTGCCGTAAAACGATTGGATGCGGGTTTCGGACTGTCCTCCCTGCTGCCAGCTTGTTTCCGATCGAAACTCAAACCGTGCTAAGTCAGGCTGAGTGGTCACCGCCTCGACTGTTGCTTGGAGTTGGTCGATCGATACCCCATTATGTTCCATCAGAACTCCTCCTTCTATCACGGAGACCAGACCGTAGCCGTTGGCCCTTCTGAAGGTCAATGGAACAGACTGGCCCGCGCTTTGTGTCGGGTGCCGAAAAATGATCACCTCAGCTTCATTAGTCATTAGTAGTATTCTAGAGTTTCATAGAACAATTTAATTCATCATAACCTACCATCCCACGATGATCAATGGATCCGGAGAGAAAGACAAACCGTGTAGCAAGGCGACTCTTTGTCCGCTATTTATCCGCCGGGGAACCCGTATTCGCCTTGAATCCACCCTCCGTCACCACTCAAGGAATCGACACGAGGCGCTATAACGGGAATCCGAAACACCGGGCCCACCCGTAAGGAGCTCAAGCGATGCTCTAAACGGCGACACGACGCCCGTGGGGTCGATGCCGGCACCAAAAGGCCGCGCACGGTACCGCTATGCGCAATAATTACCCCGGCACTCTCTTTCTCGGAGATTTCCAGTAACGCTTTGATACTGGGGTCCCCATTGCGTTCCCATTCAATTTCAGCGGATAGACGACCCGCTTGTCCCACGATCTCCACGTGCCGTTTGGCCAGACCCACGCGAGCCAATGACAACGCCTCACGTAAGCGCCCTTCATGATGGGTGCTGTATCCATCGCGCCTTAAGTGATGATCTTCGGTATTAATGCGTCCCCAACCCAACGCCCCAATAATAGTGATCCGAGGATACGGTCCTAAACGTTCTAGCAACCGACCGCGCCGCGGATCAAAGGCCACTACGCCGTGAAACATAATGCCATCGGTGGGCTCTATCGCACAACACAACTGAGCTATATCTGGTGGTTCCAGACGTCTATGATAAAATGCAGCGACTGCACGCAGTGAAGCCACCATGTCCGCTGAACTCGACGCCATCCCCTTGCCGATTGGCAAGGCGGATTGGATGGTTAATGAGCCTTCCACCGGTCGACCCCACGATTTGAGCAACGCCTCCACGACAGTTCTAGCCTTGCGGCGATGGCTCGGAAAGACCGTTAAAGGGCCCGGTGTCGCCCGAAATATGGCCCGCGTTCCCCAAGGAATAGGAACGGTGACCAAAAATGGAATCGCATCAATTTCACCGGAAATCAATTCGCCAAACGTACCGTGCGCAAATCCCCAAGTTTCTCGTTCCGTCCAGGCCGCCCCCTAGCTTCGCGATTAGGGCGACGAGGAACTTGCCGACTTCGTTCCCGCCCAACTGTTTACTAAACCATCCACGGTATTTTGTGGTCCCTCTGCCACGATTAAAGTTTTATTGATAATCAGCCCGGCCATTTCTTGACCGTCCGGCAACGATCCCACCTCAATTTTGAGCGTTCCCACCCTCTCCGTGACCATCGAAAGACCTTGTGGGGCTTTAAATGGGGTGCCTTTGGATTCTGTAATCACCAGGGGGTTTTTGTCTTGCGTTTGATAACTTAAGAGGACCACCCGTCTACCTTTACTCGTATTCACATTCACGTTATTCAACTGCAGGTTTTGGGCACCCGCTGGCAAGATAATCGGGAAAGCCACGCGTGCCTGGGCCTGGTCGATTTCCGTTCCCTGGGCGGTCAGCGCCACCTCGGGGCTCACGCCGGAGGGTGGCGTAAAAACAAATGCCGAGGCACTAATCGATGGATTCACATGAATATTAGACGGGGTCTCGGTTACCGATCCCCCTTTCCAGGTGGCCGACAACCGCGAAGGCAGATTGCTGACCAAGTCAAACCACAGGGTGCCTTTGGCCATGATGCCTGGCGCGATGGGCATCAGAAGGTGCAACGCCACTTCTTTGGAGGTAACCGACACCCCCAGAACCTTGCTGGACTTGAGAACGCTTTGAAGCTCCAGTCCCGTGAGCTGATATAAACCCCAGGCGTTAGAGCCGGAGGCCGCCACGGAATAGTGTTGACTTCCCTGCACGTATTGCACGGTGTTCAACCCATTATCCACCACGTCGGTCGTGGCCCCACTCTTTGGAACCAACTGTAAGCGAAACGACGCCGGAGACTTCTGGCTCGTATAGGTGACTTGGTATTGGCGTCGCTTGGACTGGTGCGGTGCCAAAAGCGTGACCGCAACCGTTTCGCTTACAGCGTGCCAGGCCTTTAGGCGGGCGAGCACCTCAGTCTTGACTTGCGTCGGGGTCATGCCATGTGAAATGGGACGAGCCCCATGACCCGCTCCACATCCCGTCAAGAACCCACTCATCAATAGTGACAGCCATACGGATTTTCGCTTCATGGCCTGATCGTATCGCTCCTCGGGCTATCCGACAAGACGCGCACTTGAGATCGCAACAATTATAGAATATGATGCAGGTGCAATTCGAAACTGGGCTAGGGGGCGAAGATCGGTGCCGACCTGGGGTGAAAAAGAATTTATGCAATATCTGCGCGACCACCGCGCCCGGGTGACCCCGAACCGCCTCACGGTATTTCGGGCCATGCAAAAGAGCACCAAACCGCTCACAGTACCGGATTTGGCCATTGAGGTGGAGGACACCGGGCTCAACACGGCTACACTATACCGCATTATGGAGACACTAGCCGACCTGGAGATCGTCCACCCCGTGCTACAAGATCATCAAAGCGTAGCCTACGAACTTATCGAGCCCTTTGCCAGACACCATGATCACATGGTGTGCCGCCAATGTGGCCGGACTATCGACCTCTACAATTGCCGACTAGATGAAGCCGTTAAGTCGATTAGTGACGACAGCGGCTTTCGGGTAGATTTTCATCAGATGGAAGTGCATGGACTCTGCCCCGATTGTCAGACCGCTACTCGACGCCCCTAAGACGCGCATCCAATCGAAGATCCTCACGAAGCACGGCTAAAGGTCCTGTGTGGGTCGCTGCCATAAACAAGGCTCCCGCGACGGGTCTGAATTCAGTAATTAATACGCGGGCTTCTGGTAGCTCGTCTTTAAGCACCCGACTAACACTGTCTTTAAGGTGAGGGGCGACCCCCAGCCAAAGACTCCCAGCTAAGACCACATCGACCGGCCCTCTATCCAGATGCAAAAGACGCGCACACCCGACAATACTCTCCCCAATCGATTGGCCTTGCCGATCTAAAATATGGGACGCTACCACATCTTTGTCCAAAGCTGCCTGAAAACACAGGGGCACTAATGCTAAAAATGCCATGACCGGAATTTGATGGTCGTACATGGCCCAACTTAGTTCTTCGTAGTTCTTCCGACCAAATAAATCAAGGACTTGCTGTTCAAGCACGGTGGGTCGGCCACGTCGCTCCGCGCTGCGAAACGCATGGTGCAACACCGCCTTGGCCACATCAGCCCCACTGCCCCAGTCACCATATTCGTATCCAAGCCCACCCACCTGGCGAACCCGTCCGTCCGCCGTGCGCCCCAAGACGTTACCTCCGGTCCCGGCGACCGCGACAATTCCCCACCCCTTGTCGGTCCCGGCATAGAGCGCAACTTCCGCATCATTGACAATACGAAAAGGACGTGAACCAAAATAGACCGATAGGCGTTCGGTTATCCTCGACACGTCCTGAGGAAAGTCGGCACCAGCCAGACCTAACACCGCGCTATCCAGGGAATCCCCCTCCAGACCCGCCTCTTTGAAAGCCATATCGATGACGGTCACGATTTCTGACAAGGCACCCTCCATGCCAACCACCTGATGATTTGAGGGGCCGCCGCGAGAAAACCCCACGACTCGACCATCCCTCACGATGCATGCTTCGGTCTTGGTTGCGCCGCCGTCAACCCCGAGAATAATCATCGGGACCAGCCCCGGCTGAGGTCGGCCTGATTCTCGAGGAGAATATCATCTAATAAATTTTCCGCCACCTCCGCACTAGGCACCAGCGGATTGGCTATTAAAGCCGCTAGGGCAATGGCCCTGTCACATGCGACAGCGGCCTGAATAGTCAGTTCTTCATAGGCCTTGACCTGTTGGATTAGCCCTCGGACCGGTAAATCCATTGCACCGATGGCCAAGGGATGGGCGCCATCCTGATCCACGCGGCATGTGACCTCCACACCTGCATCCCAACCTAATCCGTCGATCGCCCCTTGGTTAAGGACATTGACCGCCATCTCTTGCACCTGGCCCCCCACTAGTGCAAGCATCAGAGAAATCGCTACGTCGCTGTAATGGGCTCCACCTCGCTGAGCCAACTCAGACGGCACCTCTGTTACATGAGGATCACGGTACTTACGAAAAAGGTCCGCTTCAATCGCCATCACCCGGATGGCCCTCGTTCCCTCTCCCGCTTCAAGGTCCTCACGTTGGCGCCGAACCATTTCCCGCGTGTACCAATAGTAGCGGAGGTAATCATTCGGTATTAAGCCTATCGCCTCAATCACGCGGCCGCTAAAGGGAATGTATTGAATGTTGGCTTGAGCGGTGCCTTGACCATTAGCCCGCAAAAACGCCAACACCACATCTGTAATGTCCGATCCCTCTACTAAAACGCGGCGTACAAAAGATAGGTGATTCAAGCCGTACATTAAGAGGCTCACGTCCTCAACTCTCTTGGATAGCACCGTGGCCAACACCGCCTGAATATTGAACGGCACATTGCACAGTCCAATGGTTCTAACCGAAGAATGACGCAAAATCGCTTCGGTCACCATCCCAGAAGGATTGGTAAAGTTAAGACACCACGCCTTTGGACAGATTTGTTCTATCGCTTCGGCGATTTCAAGAGCCGTAGGGATGGTGCGTAGGGCGTTGGCAAATCCCCCCGGCCCCACCGTTTCTTGTCCCAATAGCCCATATCTGGCCGGGATCCTTTCATCCCGCGCCCGGGCTTTCATACCGCCTACGCGCAATTGGCTGAAGACAATGTCAGCCCCTTTGAGGGCTTGCTTCAAGTCTAAGAACTCCTCCACGTGAATCGTCAGACCGCTTTTCTTGATCAGGCGCTCGGCCAGGCCTCGCACCACTCGCTGGCGCTCAGCGCCTGGCGTCACATCCACTAACGCAATGCGTTCCACTGCCACGTCAGAGCGGTGTGCAATGATGCCCTGAATGAGCTCGGGCGTGTAGGAACTGCCGCCGCCTACGACGACCAACTTCAATCCTGAAGGCATGGCGCTCTCCTCTTTCACATAAAACTCGGGCCACTTTGGATTGTCCCTTTCAGTCGGACCAGAAATACGTCATAATGATACCAAATCCTGCGCTCCCCCCCGTTTACCATTGGGGCGCAATGATATCATTGAAAATCCGTGCGATAGGTGGGAGATAGTGAATTATCAGAATGAACGCGTCGCGATATTCGTCGATGGGGCCAATATGTTTTATGCTCAGCGAGTTTTGGGGTGGCACTTGGACTTTGCCCGAGTCATTGAATATTTTACACGGGGCCGTCAACTGTATAACGCTTTTTACTATACGGGGGTCCAAGTACCTCCGGACAATAGCCAACGCGACTTCTTAACGGCCCTCAGACATTTAGGATTCACCATTCGCGAGAAATCCATCAAGGAAACTATGGACCAAAGCTCCAATTCAGTCATACGCCGCGCCAATCTTGACATCGAGATCGTGGTAGATATGTTCAACACCGTCACCCGATATGATGTGGCCGTGTTGATGAGCGGAGACGGGGACTTTGAGCGCGCTGTGGAACTCATTCGATCGCAGGGCAAGGAGATTGTCGGCGTTGGGACCAGGGGAATGATTTCGTCGGAGCTAGAAAACGCGTGCGATCGTTATGTCAAATTGGAAGATATCCGGTCCGAGGTCGAAAAAATCCGTTAATGCTTTCAGGCCGAAGAGTATAAACCTGGACCCGTGACGACAAGCTCGAAGGGAGGGAGGGGTGTGGCGAACCGGCAGACACTCTGGGTGGGCCTTATTGTCGCCTTTCTCCTAGGGTATTCTATTCCGGTGTGGGCAGCGTCGTCTCGCAGCGCGCAACCGCTAGCGGTCACGACGTTGCCCGCTTATTATGGGTTTACCAAAACCGTGACGCTAACCAATCAAGGTCGGAACCCGGCGCTCAATGTCAAGGCTAAAATCGTCTTGTTGGCGCCAAAAAATGTGTACGCGCATGTCACCCTATCAGGCTATTCCCAGGAGCCCTCCTCGACATATCGCGACGCCAACGGTAATTTGATTGGCGTATACACCTGGCCCAGTCTTAAGCCTAAACAATCGGTGACTATCACCTTGCACTATCAAGCCACGTCGTCCGACATCTCCTATCGGCTACCTCACAGCTATCCGGGTTACAACACGTCCAGCGCCTTATATCAGCGGTACACCAACCCCAAGTGGGAAGCCAGTAAAATAAACACTGACGCCCCCCCGATCAAAGCCAAAGTCGACCAACTCGTGCGGGGCCTGACCAACCCGTACCAACGTGCCCAAGTGCTGTTCCACTGGGTTGCCTACCACATTCGATACAACTACAAGTTAAAGGCGGCCGGGTCGGCCTTAAAAACCTTTCAAGCCCGGCTGGGTATTTGCAGTGATATTGCAGATTTGTACGTGTCTATGCTCCGTACCGATGGTATACCCGCACGGCTTATCAGCGGTTACGTCACGGATAACGGAACCGGGCAGGGCGGATTTCACCAGTGGGTTCAATTCTATTTGCCTCAGGTTGGCTGGGTCGTGGCCGACCCTACGTGGGGACGTTATGGTTATTTTGCCAGCCTTGAAGACGATTGGCATATTCCGCTCTACGATGGTATCCGGCCAGATATTTCCGTTCACTGGCAATATGCCAACCATACCGCCTCCAGTGCACCCTATCTAGCGATTCACTATCATTACCACTTTGTGACGGAGCAAAGTCCGCCTCAGGCGCGTCACGTGAAATTACCCCTGGTTTCAGTAACACCACCGGTGTTAAGTCAACATAACGCCTTAGCCGTGGCTCAATCATCTCTCCAATCCGACTGGCATCGCTTAATTGCATTTTTTCACCAATATGTTATCCGCCTTAAAATCGCCTTAGCTTCACTTTAGCGTGGCTGGATAAAAACGGCCTAACCGTAACGGTCATCAGTCGCTCACTTATCGAATCATGCTGCACGTATCGGCTTCATTCGATATCAATCCAAACTCAGCGATGTTCGACGCTTGACCGGTGAGGTTCGTTACCATTCACTTCCGGTGTCGCAGATGGTGCCTGGTGGAACACTGGGCATGGAGGTGATGTCAAATGCCGCAAGTATGGGCGTGGTTTCACGAACCCTCACGGGTCTTGGCGTTAGTGGAAGAGGTCGGTGGAGTGTCAGTGTTGCTCCGCGACCCAAAAATGCAAGATGACGTCGTCGTAATGGGGCCTGTGACGCGGGATATGGCTTGCTATCCATTTTTAGACGTACCTCATCAAATTCGCCGATTTGGCATGCGACGCCACGAAGCCGAACACTACGTGAGAATTCTCCAGACAGGAGGGGCCGTCGTTTACATCGACAACGGGGATCCCGATACCAAATCTGTCCTCGATCATTTAGAGGCTCGTGATATCTTAATGTAATCGCTAACGATCATGGCTTAAAACGGGTGCAGAAATCGAAAACGATCGACGTGGTGGGTGACGGCCTGATATAAATCCTCACCAGAGGTATCAGGCGTCGCCATCTGGTCTATGGTCATCTTCCGCAGCGACACCATATCCCGATAGTGAGGGTTGGGACGTGCCCCGGTCGGACCAAAATAGTAGGCCATCCCCCGATGCTTGGCGGCCTCCGTAAAATCCGCCTCGGTCAGGGAAGAATGGACTTCCGATACAATCAACGAAGACCTCCCGCGATTAATAATCGCGTGGGCCTGGCCTGGCGGCAAGAAGACGCGATGACCTGTACGCAACCATACAATGTTGGCTTCTCGGCGGTGTGATCCCGGGGGCTGAAGATAGAGTCCTGCCTCGCCGTGCACGACTTCCATTACGGCCGCCAATGGTGTACGGCCCGGACCTTTATGGCGATGCCCGGGGAATGTCATCCACTCAGCCGAGAGAATGCCGGGGGAAATCTCTAAAATGCCATACTCCAGCCGATAATGTTGCCATAGGGCGAGGTCACGTTGTCGGGACACCTTCCCATAGTACCGCGCCGCCATTAGCGGCCCTAAAGAGTCAGGATTTTCGAGAAACGGCCGAATTTGTTCGAGGTGCCAATCCTGCACATTTCCGTGAACAACGTCGGCTCCAAAGTGAAGGGCAACCCCGAGTGGCCCGGTATTCACTGTATCCATAGCGCGTGCGAATGGAACACCCCCGTTCGAGAATATGTCTATTTTCGCGCCTATCGATACCGAAAGTAAAGCCAACTTCGACGAATTCCGCGAACCAATCCAACGATCAAACCCCCTAAGGCTAAGCTCGCTAAAGACACCCCCACTAATAGAAGACTAAGATGCAACCCATCTATCACCATACCAGCTGGTCGCCCTTGCACCAAGAAGTCCCGCGCCGCGAAGGCGGGCAGTGCCGACCCACCCAAAGCCACGCTGACGGGACGATAGAACACTACCGTCATGATTCCCGCAAAAAGCGCATGCAACGCCCGGGCCGCAAAATATGGCTTCATCGAGATGTCTGTATCGGCTAATACCGATGCAACCTGACCATGCACCGATAGACCTGACCACGCAATGATACCGGACACCAACACCAAACGTTGGAGTAAGGGTGCAGACGCGTGAGCCGCTGCCGCCGATCCCAAATCTATTTCAAAAAATCCTTGGATAGCTGAGTTCACTAAGTGTTGAGACATCCCCATCATCCTTAACAGAGCACCAAAGGGGATCTCCATGAGACCGATAAGACCGGTTGCGGAGAGTACTCGAATGAGAACGGCAAACAACACCATAAAACTCATAATCATAAACAGTGTGGAGACCGAATCCGAAATCGCCTCGCTGAGTACTCTACCCATGGCGCGTCCATCTTCACGACGGCCTTTCATCATAGCATCCAAAGCACGATGATGGAGCCGTCGCACGACAATACCTGGGGAGGGCTGAGCCTTTTCACGCCGCTTATAGAAACGAAACGTGAATCCGACCATAAGAACCGATGAATAGTGGGCGAGGGCCAATATTGCTCCCAATGCGGGTTGACCAAACATACCTACTGCAACGGCACCGAAAATGAATAATGGATCTGCCGAATTGGAAAACGCTAAGAGTCGTTCGCCCTCCGTCTTTGTACACAGATCCTGCTTACGGAACTTCGCGGTGAGTACCGCGTCCATGGGATACCCCGCCGCCAGCCCCATCGAAAAGACGAAGGAGCCCACCCCCGGCACATTAAAGATGGGACGCATCAAGGGCTCAAACCAGACACCCAAGTAATGCACCATGCCCGTCGAAAGCAAAACATCGGACAGAATGAAAAAGGGCAACAGCGACGGAAACACGACCTCAAAAAATAGCTTCAAAGCGCCTACGGTGGCGTGATAGCCATGCTCGGAGAAAACAATCAGCATGATAGTCAGAAGCAACATAGTAAAGCCCGTAATTATGATTGTAGTCCGATTCGGCTGCTTCTCGTGCTCATCCATTGCGTCACCTCAATCCGGGGACTTCCCTTCATGCTATGTCCCAGAAAAGGAGGGTATGACGTGATGTAATGGGTCAGTAGTGACGGGCTATGGGGGCGCGGGGTAAAGACCACTCACCTCCGAACAATCGCCGTAGGCGCCGCTGTCAACGTCGAATCTTAAGTCCCATCGCCAGGGTGCTAACGTCTGGATAGAAGGGTGCCGTTCCCAAGGGCTTTCCGGCCACTATCTCCTGCGTCCGCTCCGTCTTCTACGCCTCTCGTCCCCAAATGCGCCCTAACTCTCACCCCCCGCAGCTCAAGCGTGTCAACTCGATGCAACGGATTTCAGTTTCCGGCCGGTTGTAGATTTGCGAGAGGTACCCATCCTTCTTCATTGAAGACGTTTTGACACCAGATCCATCCGACTAGAATCTGTGTGCCCGTTACCAGGTCACCAGGCGTAATGATCAACTCGATCGAATTATAATCGGTTGTCACCACCGCTCTCGTTTGGTCCGAAATGTTAAGAAGTTGTTCCGGAACCCACGCGTCGGCTCCCGTGGCGGTCGTGCACCAGAGCTACGACGGTCAGCGGGTATGCCGCCGCCCGACCTCTACGGACTCCCCACAACGGATCCGAATCCCCTCGTCATAGCTTCGCTTGTGCTCCCGGATTACACGATACTCAACGTCCATAGGCATCCTCCCCGTCGGTAGTTTGAGTCCTAACTTTCGACAGTGACCCCCCTGAATTCCTTGGCACGCAGGCCACCACACCAAGGGTGCCATGTCGTTGACGGGCTATCGCCCCCAAGTACACCAGCGTTGGCTACATTCCATACGCCATAAAAAACGGTTACCGAATATGCGGCGCCGTGGACCTGCTAACACCTAGGATTACTGTCCCCATCCAAGCTCCGAAAACCAAATACCTTGCATATAGTTCGTCAGCGCGTGTTTCACATAGGGGATCATGTTGTCAGGAAGATCGTCGGTAGAATACCAACTCAAGTCGTCACATTTGTGCGGTTCATTATTCACAATGTCTCCTGCCCAACTTCTCGTGGCTAAAAAGAAATCAATGCGTTCGTCGCCTGCTTGGCGATGCATCACTCCGACGACTTCCAAGTCCGTTGGAGAAATACTGACACCGCATTCTTCTTTCGCTTCACGAATTGTTGCAGATTTGACTTGCTCCTCGCCGTCTAGATGCCCTGCTGGTACGCTGTAATTTCCATCTTCGTATCCGGTATTGAAACGCCGCAGAAGTAACACTTGGTTGTCCCGAATCATGAACAGGTGCACAGCACTGATTAACTTGAATCGCTCTACTATCATTAACAGCACTCCCCATTAATAGAAAACCCCGGTCGTCCACGAAGAATATTAGCACGACAGTACGAGACGGGCTCGCAGGCGTCCAATTATTGTCTGGCGGTCGGGATTGGCGATCCCCATGTTGGCCACTTACCATGACGACGGCGGCCAGGTCCAAAAAGAGTTGCTAAACGTTCTGACCTCCCCGATTCGCTCGTCGCCCCCAGGGAATGGTGAATGAGTTTGAGTTGGCGGCTTTCACCAGTCAGCCATTCATGCGGGTGCCTATGGCCCGGATAGTGCTTCCGCCTACCGCTAACATCTATTCGCACGACAACAAGCACTTCACGATGCTAATAGCGTACTATCCGACGCCCTAAACTGTTCGTCGTGAAACAGGTAGCCGTTATGCCCGAATGTTCGATAGGGGGCCGATGTGCTTTTCTGTCAACGTAATAACTTTCGTGCCCATCAACCGGGCCACGCGTTGCCCTACACGGTTTCCACCGTTATAGTTGTTATAACACTCCAAAGGGCGTGACGGCTGTGCAAGTCCGCACGGTGTTCAAGGTCGGAAATAGTTTTGCCGTGTCGATTCCTTCTGAATGGGTACGCCAGATGAACCTCGAAGATCAGCCCGGGGAGCTGTTGCGAAACGACCGGGGAGAAATTCTCGTGAAACCCTTGCGGGAGGTGTTGCCAGATATTACGCCGGACTTCGTGCAGGCCGTCGATTGCTTTATGGCCGAATACGCTGATGTTTTAGGGCGATTGGCTGAACGATGAGGTATCTCACCATTCAGGAGGCCCTCTTCATTCACTTCCAAGTGATTGGACGATTCGGGGGCATGCATGGTGTCTTGAATCTGACGGGACTAGAATCAGTGGTCGCCCGACCACAGGCTACGATGGAGGGGGACGACCTCTATGCTTCGGTACTCGAAAAAGCCGCCGTACTCCTTCACTCGTTAGTTCTAAATCACCCGTTTCATGATGGAAATAAGCGGGCCGCCTTTACCGCGTTGGTTTTTGTTCCTGCATTTCAACGGTCTGGCGCTTGAGGGCCCAAGAACGGATGCAGAGAACTTTGTAGTAAGCATAGCGGACACACATGTTGCCGTGGAGGCGATCGTGGATTGGCTTCAATCTCATACCCGTTCGATAGACGATTGAAGGCCGCTGACTGGAGTCTCCGGGGGCCCATTCCGAGATTCCTCAGACCGCACTAACTCACCGTTGAGATAAACGCGAACTGTTGCCAACACTGCAACGATTGAGATTCGTTAATGGGCGTCAGAGCGGTATCCGTTGGTTAATACGCCGTTTTCAAAAACCCGCAGCGCTACACCATTATTCCGACACACAGTCACCCAACGACGCCCCAGGTACCCTGAAACACATTGTGGACTCCGCGCAAGTGACTATCGAAATGCTCGAAGACGCCTAAGTCTGCCAATCGTGTCTGTACTTCTGCGATCTCAGAAGCATGGGGTCGGCTATTGTGGGCAAGTCTGCATTACGTGAGCATTTGGGATACCATGTGCGCCACGGCGGTCGCCGGCGCTTTCGGGTACGCCAGTCCATAGGTTTCGGCTAATTGTGGACCATAGTGCTCCATCATGGCCATGAGATCGACCAGGGCTTGGACCAGGGCTGGATAGTCTAGTGGTGTGACCGTTTTTACGAGGTCATCCAGAACAGTCGGCGGCAAATCCTCGTGGACTTTGGACCAGCCCCAGTCGGCGCGGGACGGGGTGTGCGCTAATCGCCAGACTTTTAATAATAATGTGCGGCGACTCTCAATGAACCACAGGGCCGTCCAAAGTTGGCGGCGGACTAGATACTTGGCACATAAGAGGCTTCCGATCCAAAACATGCGCAGGCTATCATCCATGGGATCGAGAGGGCTGATAATGGGCGCATCGTTCGACCGATCGATAGCTGCCACAGAATCTATGGCGGACCATAGCACCACCGCGTCCGACGTGGGGATGTGAATGGATTCCACAAACGTCAGATCTAAGTACACGCCGATCTCATAGAGAACCGCATAACTAAGCGCCGACGGGTCGCCCCATTGGTGGTCCAGATCGAAAATTGTGGGATGCGGGATGTTGGCAATGTGTTGCCGGTGTTCCCAAATGTCGTGCATTCCCTGCGCATCGAGGCTGACAAACAAATCCACGTCCGAATAGGCGTCGGCCGTTCCTCGGGCCAAGGATCCTTCGAGGTAAATTGCTCGGACTCCAGTCTCGTGGATAAGGCGCTCGACCACACGCGTCGTGACGTACCAATGGAATTGCAAGGCTTCATCGGCAAATCCCGGAATGTTACTAAAATCCAAATCATCGCGCCCCCTCAAAACTCATCTGTTTATCATTCCTCGAACCATGCACTAGATCCTGCGAATTACTTAACGGGTTTCACTCCCCACGGCTAAAATCAAAGTCGGGGATTCTTGCGACGAACCGACTTACGCGAGCTTTACTCGCCATGGGTTCAGCAAAAGCTCCCTGACCACTCGCTCACCCTCAGTGGGTGTGAGGCGGTGGGTCCTTGCGTAGGATTTTCGCCGCACCGTTCACATCGGCGTTGAGGATGCGTCCGTCTCCAGATCGGTTTAGACCGCGCTTGATGCGCTTGCCGGTGAACGCGACTTATTGATATCGACATGGGAATCGCCTCCCCATCCAAAAAGCTGGCCTGAGCACGCGTAGGATTCTTCCTGCTCCACGTAGCAAGTCCTATAGCGTTCGCACAGGTTATCCAGTTGGTTGCGGAGTTGCCCGTGCGGAACCTGCGTGAAGTTTTGATGGTCCCGCTTACCTAGAGTCAAGTCACGTTTCCAACCGGGATTGTAAAACTGATGATGATCAAAGGCTACCCCGTCCAAAGTAGCCACCATAACCACAAATGCCACGATGATACCCAGCCAACGCATTGTGTAAGGCGCGCTTGGCGTTCGAGGCTGACTCGTCAGGATACCCCGATGGGGGGAATCTATCGGCTACCGCAACGTTTCAGACGCAATCTCTCCTTAATCGACTAGGGTTCGAAGGGTTGCCGATTATTACGGCGCACCATCGAAAGTGGCTTGAGCGAGCCGCCAACGCTATGTTTCCCACTTTCTATACCATTAACGGATGTCAGTTAACGGTTTAGGCGGTCGATTTAAAGACTTGAAAGTTGAGCGTCAAGAGGGTCTTCAGTTTGGCTGGATGGCGCCCGCTGGTCTGCGCTAAACAGTGGGTGATCGCTTGCTGAACGGGTTGAAAGTTTGGGTCATAGCGTCCATGCAGGCATTCCGCCTTCACATACTTCCAGAGGCGTTCAATCCGGTTTAAGTTGGGGGAATACGTGGGGAGCCACCGCAACGTGATCCCGAGGCGATCCGCCTCGGCCATGACAGAGTGAGTGCGCTGATAACGCGGGTTGTCCAGAACGAGGGTCATCGGCAGATCGACCAACCGTTCGGCAAGAGTGTTCAGGAGTGTGACGACACTGTCGCTATTGATGTAGGTGTCATTGGTCACCGTGATCACCTCATGCGTTACGGCATGTAACGCTCCCAAGACATTGAACCGTTGACGCCCGGAGGGCGTCGGCAAGAGGACGCGGGTCAGGCACCAGAGGTAGCCGAGCCAAGCGCCTAGGACAAAATGCGCCGCATCCACGAACAAGACGTGGCGGCGTCCCGCTTGCGCTTCATCTAGGAGCTTGTCCAAAAATTTATTTTGCGTGGGGTGCCAGTGACAGCGATCGGAAATCACCGGCCGCTCAATGGGAGAGCATGCTTGCTGCGGACTGGCATAAACTACCGGTTTCGAGAGATTTTG
>JAJZXX010000025.1 GCA_021806205.1 Bacillota bacterium
AAAAGGTCGATAAGGAGGCCTTAGCAGCGTTGAACATTGAACGACCCGCCGATCAAAATTCACAGTGGAACTATGTTATCCGGCCCCATGTCAATGCCGATCACTCAGAAGTCGTAGGTTAAAATTTTATGACGCCTTAGTACCGTAGAAGATTGTCGTACCGTCTTGGTGAAACGGCGGTGGGCGCAGGGTTTTATGCGCTCGAGCTGTGCTCATCGAAAAGTGTGCGGCATTCACCCAAGGTTGGCCTGGCATTGCGCTGTACGAATGTAAGCAATACCGTCGGCAAACGAGTGTGACGGTGGGGACGGTATTCCACCGGCCCAACGTGACGTCGCCCATTTGGTTTTTGGCCATTTACCTGGTGGCCATCGACAAGCGCGGCGTTGTCAAGATCAGGAGGAATCGCTGTATGGAACACCAGTGGAATGCCAAGCACTACGATGATAAGCTGAGCTACGTATCGGATTTAGGAAGAAGTGTGGTTTCGTTGTTGCGGCCCCAGCCGGGGGAGAACATTCTGGATTTAGGGTGCGGCACGGGGGATTTGACCAACGAAATAGCAGCCGGCGGTGCCTTCGTGGTCGGTATCGATCTTTCAGAATCCATGATTAAGCAGGCACGAGAAAAGTATCCAAACCTGATGTTTTCGGTTGGCAACGGAGAAGCCTTTCAGGTAGATAACCAGGTTGATGCGGTCTTTTCCAATGCCGCACTGCACTGGATGAGGCATCCATCCAAAGTCATAGAGAGGGTTTGGCATGCCCTGTTGCCTGGTGGGCGGTTTGTTGCCGAGTTTGGCGGAAAAGGAAACGTGGAGACCGTCCGTGGTGCTCTGGAACTCGCCCTGGACAACTTGGGCATCAATGTCTCCCAGGACCAAAGAAACCCCTGGTACTTTCCCAGCATTGGGGAATACGCCTCCTTACTGGAGCAACAGGGGTTTCGCACGACTTATGCCGCCTACTTTGATCGTCCGACTGAAATGCCTGACGGGGATCGCGGGCTTGAACGCTGGATAGCAGGATTCGCCCAAAGTTATTTAAAGGGATTAGATTCGTCAACCCGTGCCCATGTGGTGCAACGTGCCACTGAATTGAGCCGTCCATCCCTCTACAAAGATGGAAAATGGTTCGTCGATTATAAGCGCCTTCGCATTGTGGCAGTGAAATCGTGACGGTTTGTGGGCATGTTATCCGCGATCCTCTTCAACGGAGCGACCGTCTTTGCGCTAGAAGTCGGATACTTTGATCTAAGGCTGAGTAAAACGGGGAGGGATCTTTGGGGGCCCCATTTGACAAATCGGATCCCCGCTGGCTTTTCGTTTTCCACCATATGGAAACGGCTTGCTGGGTCACACCATCCCGGTTCTTCGTTCCTCGGCTATATAGTATGCCGCACGATGATCCCGAACGCCTGGGATGCGGTCGCAGCCCCGAAACCCCAGGCACAATTATCCGCCACGCCCAGTACCAGTGCGCAAGCACCGGAGGTCTTTCACTGGATCAATATCTTTATCAGTTAGACGAATTGCACGGTGAAGAGCCGCGCACGTTCTAGGGGGATGATTCGCACTGCTTTGAGGGTCTTGTCCCGCAATCGTGTCGGAAAGGACACTTTGATGCGTTCCAAGTCCGGATGCGCCCGAGCGAATTCATGCGACCTGGGAATCTGCAAGTACCCATCCTTAATGACCAGGGCATTCGTCGATCGAAACGAGCGCTCCACGACTTTGAGAATTTGTTGACCGACCCCGGCTTGCAGCAACGCGTAATTCTCGTTGTCCTTGACCGCGTGATAGTTGGATTCGTAGCGCAAGTACTTGCCTTCGAGAAAAAAGTGTTGCCGTATCGAATACAATCCGACAGTGTAGAGGTTCTTCGCTTACCGACACATTTCGCGCAGGACTTCGTATTCGGTTTTCGTTAAGCCCTTAATCTGATTGCTTTGGGTCAGGTACACCAGAACCAACCTTCTTTCTACAGATATAGTATATAGAACCCATTTGACTGCGATGAACCGTAAATTTCGCCGGACGGCGTGCGCCTTATATTCCCATCGCTACAGCCGCAAGGGGGTTTACGCCGCTATTTTATAAATGGAATTCCATAGGTTAGGAGCCATATGTCGATGTACGTTCAAATATTATCCAAGTCGTAATCCTTCAGCAACTGGGAGGCGATGACCAGACGCATAATTTCGGAGGTGCCCTCGTAAATTTCAGTAACTTTGGCGTCACGCAGCAGTCTTTCTACCCCGAACTCAGTCATATATCCGTAGCCACCAAAAATTTGAATCGCGTCTTCCGCGTGACGCACCGCATGCTCCGACGAAAAGAGTTTGGCCATGGCGAACAGAGGCCGCCCGGCTGGCCCATCTTCGCGATGACGTGCGGCTTCGTATGTCATTAGGCGTGCCGCGTGTAAATCAGTAGCCATATTGGCCAACCGCCACTGTACGCCTTCAAACTCTCCGATGGTACGACCAAACTGACGGCGCTCACGGGCATATTGCAAGGACCGTGACAAGGCTTGAGCCATAATCCCGAGCCCCTGGGCGGCAATGCCGATACGTCCCCCGTCCAGCAGATATAGTGCCATCAAATAACCCTGGCCTTCTTGACCTAGACGATCGGATTCCGGCACGAACACATCGTCCAGAATGACTTCGGCGGTGGTAGCGGCCCGTATGCCCATTTTATTCATAGCAGGCCCAAAGCTAATCCCTATGGCGTCTTTTTGCACCACAAACGCTGTGATGCCTTTGGATCCCGCATCAGGATTGACGGTCGCAAAGACCAGATACTGGTCGGCTTGACCTCCCCCGGTGATGAACATCTTCCGACCGGTTAAGCGGTATCCACCGTCCACAACCATGGCCCGGGTAGCTAGAGCTGCCGCATTCGATCCAGCCTCACTCTCTGACAACGCAAATGCGCCAATAGTACGGCCCCGACACAGATTAGGCAGCCACCGGTCCTTTTGGTCAGATGATCCAAAACGCCATAGCGCCTCGATGTGAAGGGAATTATGGACCTCAAAGATCACGGCCGTGGCCGGATCAACTTCGGCTAGGCACTCGACTACCAACGTTTGAGCCAGATAGCTCGCCCCGGATCCCCCAAGTTCTGGGGCGACAATCATGCCGAGATAGCCATGTTCGCCCAGCACCTCCATATTGCCTCGCGGAAAGATGCCGTGTTGATCGTATTCGGTGGAGTGCGGGGCAATTTCCCGTCCAATCAGTGATCGGGCCGCATCACGAATCGCATTCTCATCATCGGTTAAAAAACTTAGTGACATGTGATCCTCCGTTGAATAATAGCATTGGCCGCGTCACCCGCGTCGCGAATCCCCGAGCGAACCTGGTCGCGCATGGCCTCCCAGTCTGGAGCCTTTTGCGCGTCATTTAGCGCGAATTTTACCCAGTCCTGTAACGCCAGTTCGATTAAGTGCGCTGTCTGACCACGCCTCATCTGATCTAACTGTCCCGAATCCCTTAAGTATCCCCAGTGCGACTCCACCGCCTTAACCAGTTCGTCCACGCCGTCGCCCCGATCCGCTACGGTCTTTACGATCGGCGGGAACCAGGCTAAATGTTCCATCCCCAGTGTCAGCATGCCGCGGATGGCGCGCACCGAGTGGTCCGCACCATCGTGGTCGGCCTTGTTTACGACAAAAACCTGACCTATTTCCAAAATGCCGGCTTTAATCGCCTGAATATCGTCGCCGAGTCCGGGGGCCAACACCACCACCGTCGAGTGAGCTAACTGCATAATCTCTACCTCGGACTGGCCGGCACCTACCGTTTCAATCAAAATCACGTCGTAACCCGCCGCATCCATAAGCGTGACGGCTCCAAAAGTAGCCCGAGACAGTCCCCCTAAATGGCCCCGCGTTGCCAAACTTCTCATGAACACTCCCTCATCCATGACCGAATCCTGCATGCGAATGCGATCGCCCAGAATGGCTCCACCCGAAAAGGGGCTGGACGGGTCCACTGCAAGGATGCCTACCTTCCGCTCGCGGGTCCTAAGCGCCAACGCCAGTCGGTTCACCAAGGTCGACTTGCCCACCCCCGGAGCACCGGTAATGCCAATCACATGCGCTCGCCCCGCATCCGAAAAAAGATCGCGGACCAACTCTTGACCGGACGGTGCGCCTCTTTCAATCCAGGTTAGTCCGCGAGCCACGGCCCGTTTTTGCTGTTGGCGGATTCCGTTTGCTAGGGTCCTTACCTCATTCATGAGTTTTAACTCGCTCGCGAATGCATTTCACAATGTCGTTGGTATCGGTTCCCGGACCAAACACCTCGGCAACTCCGGCTGCCAACATGGCCTTTACATCATCATTGGGAATAATTCCACCCAGCAGCACCAGCACGTCCGTCAGATCATTGTCGCGAATCAATTCCATGATGCGGGGCACCAGCGTCGGATGCGCCCCCGACAAAATAGACAGCGCTAATACATCCACATCTTCCTGGAGCGCTGCATCAACAATTTGCTCGGGAGTTTGGTGAAGACCAGTATAGACGACCTCCATCCCGGCATCTCGCAGCGCACGGGCAATTACTTTGGCTCCCCGATCGTGACCATCAAGTCCTGGTTTGGCCACTAATACTCGGATCACATACGTCCCCCCCTATCCCCATTGTCTGGTACTTGGTACCTTGAACGTACCTTGGCATATTTTAGCGTATCCACAACAAAACGCACCCCCATCCCCGGGTGCGCCGATCTAGTCGTTATCCATACGTTTGACACTACGAGCGACCGCATCTCTGTCTCTGTGTCCCGTATGCTATTCACTCTCTCGCCACCTAATGACCCCTGCTGGACCCTCCGCGAAGCACAACGAGGGCGTGCGACTGGGCACGGATTTTGCCCTCACAGTCCCTGATTCCGCGAACCCCGTGCAGGCTAGCGACAATGGTCCAGACTCCAGTCGGGGCCACTCCAAGCTCGCTAAGATAAATGATAGGACACAAATTTTGGCCTGTCTAGGCCCGAACCTCTTTTACACACTCGGTCCCGACAGGGGCGGCTGGTCTTGGGATGCTGCCCGCTGAAGGCTCTTGGCCGTCAAATCACTGTGCAGCAGTTGCACCATCCGCTCCATGGCCCGGGTTTTTTGATGCATCCGGTAGAAAAATCCCAGTGCCAAGATCCAAGTGACCGCATAAGCCAAAAACATAAACAACAAGTAGCGATGCTCCAGATGACTCACGAACCATCCCCCCAAAACTGGCAACGGACCCCGTCGCGCAGCCCATTTTTCACATCGTCGAGGATATCCTCTGTGCCCATCAGACGCACCCGCACAGTAACCCAACTAAGGTATAACGCCACCATGGCAGCGCTAGTGAGGCACATCGCCCCGATCATGGTCGGTGCCATGTTAATGCCTTGGGCGGTAATAACAATGGGATGGATAGACTTCCACCAGCGGATGGTCATATAATCAAGAGGCACGTCTAAATAACACACCAACGCTAGCACCGCAGAAACTCTGGCACGCTGCTCCCGAAAACGGATCCCGTCCCTCAAGAGCAAATATCCCCAAAAGAGCACCCACAAAATAAGTGTCGCTGTCAGCCGGGGGTCCCAGGTCCACCACACGCCCCACACGACCTTGCCCCAGAGAATGCCCGTTGTTAAGAGCATACTCGTAAATACCATGCCAACCTCAGCCGAGGCGCAAGCCCAACGGTCAAAGCGCAGTTGCCTTGTCGCTAGATACAGCGTGCTAGCGGCGCAAGCCACGGTGAACGCGAGCGCCACCACAAAGGCAGCCCCCATATGCACGTAAAATATGCGTTGGCTTGGTCCGAGCCAGGCGTCATCGGGGCTTTTCAAAAAATCAAAGTAGCCCGACACCACAAACAAAGCCGCAGTTGCCCCAAGAGCCACGCGCACTTCTCATCACACCTCCCTCAAATAATCAGAAAAGATCAGCGTTGAGGTTAGAAATATGAGGTCAAAAACCGCCAATCCACGAACCCATGGCCACACGTCGCCCCCATGCATTAAAGCCCAGGTCGCCCCCATGGCTGCCACGGTCACGGGTAGGTCTAACACCATGAGCCATACGGTTAAAAACGGGTCGGCCCCTTCCAACAGCAATCCCACCCGTGCCATCAACAGACCCACACTGACCAATCCCAAAACCCCCAACGACAGGATGAGGTCCATGACGGCCCACGAGAAACGGGTTGGGGCCATAAACAAGCGCACCCAAAGCCAGGTTGTCAGCCAGACGCTTCCCAAAAGCCACATAAAGTTGACGGTTAACTTGGCAACCAGTTGAGTCGTCTGACCTAAAGCCGCAAGATATAAACCGGTCATGACATCCTCGGCTGTTTCATGGGCATAGGCCCGCGTCACGGTTAACGTGCCCGAAAAGAGGAATCCCATCCACAAAATTCCGGGGCCCGTCTGGGCTAACAGACGCGGTATGCGATTCATGCTCAGATCGAACGCGGCAATCTCCAGCAGCGCCACCGCTAAAACGGCCAAGCCCGAATCCTTGTGGCGCCACTGCAACGTCCACTCGTGGGCTGTTAGAACCACCCATCGCCGTATGGCCTGCACCTGGGCATCACCCCTCGTTGCGTTTCCTGAGTTGGCCGCGATCGAGAACAGTTGTTTGGCCAACATCACCGATATCATCCGAAAAAGTCGGTGCGGTTATCAAAACCGCATCTCCCCGCCGCCTAGCATCGTCAATCATACGCCTGAGCATGTTCCGCCCTTGGTCATCCAACCCACTGAAGGGTTCGTCCATGAGCCAAAGCCGAGGCCGCTGGAGCTCCAAGCGAGCTAGACCCGCCCGTTGCATCATACCCTGGGAAAAACTCTGAATCCGCTCATACCGGCTCCATTGAAGGCCCATCTGTTCAACCACGGCGTTAATGCGCCGGGATAGGTGTGGAACACCCCAAAGACGTCCATAAAGCCGCAAGTTTTCCTCTAAAGTGAGCGACGCATATAAAAATGAGGCATGGCCTAGGTATCCCACGCGGGAATCCGGCTTAGCCGCGACGCTGACACGCTCGCCAAAGCGCATCAGCCGGCCGCAACGAAATCCTCGAAGACCCACCAAAACCTTTAAGAGTGTGGACTTTCCAGCCCCGTTGGGACCCACCACCTTCATCAAACCGCCCGGTTCGAGTGAAAGCCAGACGCCTTGCCATAGAGGGCGACTACCCATGTCGCACGACAAGTTTTGGCACTCAAGCAGTGCGCTATCCATCATGCCATCCATCCTCCGACATTTTTAGGCGGCGCCACAAATGGTCTCGTTGTCGAATGACCTCACCCTGGGTGACACGCCCGCGCCTCTTAGCCGCGTCTAGCAGTGCCCAGCGCCTTAATAGGGCTGACACGCGGCGCTGACGATGATTCCACTGGAGTGCTGCCGTAATGCCCGCCAAGGCCATGAGCCCCATCGCCAACAGGAAAGCCTTCGCCAACCGGGGATTTGGACCGGCCGCGTCCAGAGCTTGTGGCGACTGGCCTTCAAACACCAACGGTACCAGTTGCCCAGCACTCAAATTCGACGCCGCGTACTCAGCGAACCTAGGACTCCTGGGCACGTCTGGGATCCGTCCTTCGCCCACGGGGACCATAACCGGATTCAGTACGGCCGGTAAAGAAAGGTCGGGCGGCACGAGCACTAACAAAATCCGCAGATTTGATGGAATCCTAAGGGACGTCGCCAACGAGTTTCCATCCCATGGCACCCAGTAGCGCAAGGAAAAGCGGCGCCGCACGCTCACAATCTGAAAAGTGCTCAACTTTCTTGCAACAATCCGGCCACCCGTCATCCGAACATGTGTCGCACGAGGAAGTACATCCACCGCCGCTTCCGGGGAATCATCCAGATGCAATGTCGTTTGCTGAAACACCTCCAAGTGACGTCCTTCGGGAATCAAAATCACCATCCCCAAATCAGCTAATGAGCGCATTGACGCGGACCAGGCCGCGTACGGCGCCCCCAAAAGCACCCCAAAGGACAACAAAACCGCCACAATCCATCGTCTCACGGGGAATGCCCTGGCCCGGATCGGTTCGTTTTACAGCGGCGATGGCTACCGTTCGTCAATTCTTGACCACAGTCCAAACAATAACGGTCATGGATGAACTGTGTCAGCGCTTGGGGGTCGCGGATGTCCCGCGAGACCTTCGGTGGCCGAGTCCCAAGGCCAGGCAAGACTATTAAGCCAATTACCGCAACCATCAGGCTAATGCTAATCATGAGGATCATAGGCTCCTCCAATCGGGGTTGGGGACACCGTTACGGGTGTGGGCGGGATCAGCCCTCCCGATCGATCCCCGGAGCCACGCTCGCGCGGTGAATAGATGGCCATAATGCTGCCGGCCAGCAACACCGGGAGACCCAACCAAATCCACGAGACCATGGGCGTGATCATGACGTCCAACACCGCGCCGTGGCCGCGGGTGAAAGCCTGCAGCACGAGATATAGATTTTGCATCACGCCTTGATGAATGCTCACATCGGCAATCGGCTGATTCGCGCCATCAAAAAACGACATGGCTGGAGCTTGCCTCCAGGCCCGATGGCCTTGCACCACCTGGACATGGGCCGTCGTCTTGATAACTCCGAGTCCAGCCGTAGCGATTAGACTCTCGTAGCGTAAGCGATATCCATCAATCGCTACGACTTGCCCCGGTCGCACCACCTTGGTGACAGACACCGCATTACTATGCGAACCCACTATCCCCAAGGCAATGATTAGAAAAGCCGCATGGGTCAGATACCCGCCCACCCGGCGGCGCTCGCCCTTCACGCGAAGCACAGAATGCGGTTTCCGTCTGGTGTGTCGATAGAGTGCCTGTCCCACTGATGCCAGGGAAAAACTTACCATGACCATTCCGGTGAGAGACCACCATTGGTGATACCCGCGCACATAACAAAAGATCCCGATGCCAACCCCTAAAACTGCAGAGCGCCAAATCCGCCCCACCCAACTTCGCGCACTAACTGGAGTCCACGGCAAGACCGGTGCAACACCCACTAAAACCACGATGAGCAAAAAAAGAGGGGTCGTGGCCGCGTTAAAAAACCCTTGGGTGAGAATCACAGTATGGCCCGCCATAACTTTGGAGATCACGGGAAAGAACGTCCCGACCAACACTATTAACATAATGGCTGAGAGCGACTGCAAAAGAGCACGATATCCGGACTCCTGGGGACCTGGTCGTGAAGTATCCGGTTCGCCCCTGATCCAATCCCATCGCAAGGCCATAAGAACGCCGATCCCACACCCAGCCCCAATGAACAGCGCCACAAAATAGGGTCCAATCCCCGAACCCGTAAACGAATGGACTGAATTTTTCAACATCCCGCTCCGGGTAATATAGGTTCCGACCAGCGTCAGCAAAAAAGCCGATGCCCCTAGGCATACCGTCCACATTTTCGACGTTCGTTGCCGTTCGACCAGTTGCACCCCATGCAGACATCCCGTTGCAGCCAGCCACGGCAGCAAAGCCGCATTTTCGACGGGGTCCCACTCCCAATATCCGCCCCATCCTAATACCAAATAGGCCCACATTCCCCCGAGAATGAGCGCCGTCCCCAAAATCGTCCATGAAAACAGGAGCCAGTACCTAAACAACTCTAACCAGTCGCCCCAAGGAATCCGTTGCCACAAAGCCGACGCCATGACCGCTGCCGCAATGCTTAACCCAATCAGCCCTGTATACATAGCCGGGGGGTGGATAATCATGACGGGATTGCGCAGGAGCGGGTCCAACCCCGCCCCGTTTGCCGGGTCTCCCGTTACGGATGCATAGGGGTTGGCACCCCATAACAGCACTATCGAAAAAAAGGTCATCTCGGCAGCCGTGAGAGGCAGAACCAACGCATTCACGCGGGCATGACGCTCAAACCCCCGCCATGCCACATAAGCCAAATACAACGATAATATCCATTCCCAAAACAGTACGGATCCCGAGTCACCGCCCCATAACGCCGTCAAACGATAGACAACTGGCAGCGTGCGGTCGATATGGTTGTACACGGCACGAACGGCAAAGTCCTTGGTGATAAAAAGGTACTCCAATGCGAAGGCGGCCATACTCAAACAAAGCGCCACAGCGATGACTGCACCGCGGACGCTCTCCAATAAAGGCTTATAGCGACGCCAATAGGCCATTAGCCCACCCACACACGCATACCCTGATGTAAGCAATGTGAGTAAAAGACAGACATCTCCGAGCCCCGGCACCGTCATTGTCTTATCCCTTGGCTTGGTCCGTAATGATTAGGACACTGGATTTCCAGTTTGTCTGCTTCAAACACGCCGTTGCTTTCTAGATGTCCTTTAACGATCGCGTTCGCGTTGCGAAATCGCTCGTTAGGCATGGCACCCCGATATCGAACCGCCATAGTAGATGACCCTTGATGGAGGGTGAACAAAAGCGTTCCCGTCCCTTTATTGTAATGAACCGATCGGGCCGCCAACACTCCTTCCACGCGAACGGTATGATGGCCAAATTTGGCAGCGGTGGCACGAAACGATCGCACCGTGACAAAATAACTGGAAAAATTGTGAGCGCCTTGCAATAACATGTACGTGAGCGACGCCACAATCACCAGGGCACCTATCTGAACACGAATTTTTCTGCTGAACACGGCCCACCTCGAACTTCGTCGATAGGGTCAGGATGTCCGGGTTAAGCCAATTTATGCTGGATCAGCGCACCATTCGTCTGGCGGACCGTCCGTCCGTCCGTCTTGCGAGAACCATCCAAATCTGTTAGATTAAGTGGTGTGTCATACTCGCCGAAGTGGTGGAATAGGCAGACACGCGGTGTTCAGGGCGCCGTGGGCAATAGCTCGTGTGGGTTCAAGTCCCACCTTCGGCACCAAATATGTCGGGATGGCGGAACTGGCAGACGCATACGTTTGAGGGGCGTATGGGGAAACCCGTGGGGGTTCGAGTCCCCCTCCCGGCACCATTTAAAAACAGGCACATACAAAACTGGATTCCGTTGGTGAGTCCGGTTTTTTATTTCGAATTTTAGCTCCCGAAGGGAATGTAGAGAGCGGGTTCATACTACACCGGCTCCAATCCCCTAAATATGTGGAGTCCGGCCGGCATAAGTGTTCCGATCAATGCGAGTCCATTCCCTGCTTTACGGTGCATCTCTTGAAGGTCGTCTTTCGTCTACCACAAGAGGATTGACCCAAGGTCAAATCGGGAACCTACAAACCCCTTCAAAGTAGTGCTGAAGAGTCTCGCTAGAGAGTGACATGGCTCAGGCAAGGCATTTGTGGACCGCCGTTAAGCCTGGCGCATTCACACTAAGACATACCACCCACATCAGATCCTCCGCCAATCCGGCTTGCTCCTTGATAGTGATATGAGTTTCGGTGGTGACCTGACAGGCGGGGTAATTGAGCACACACCGCCTCATAGGGACCTCATGCACCATGGTGCTGGGATTCCGGATCCCAGGGTATAAACTCGGGATCCCGCAACTGAGCGGCTTCCTTCGGGTTCAACGGTTCGGAATCCGGTTCTTGTGCCACCCTGTCGCGCCAGGTCTGGTGGCGGGCACGGCGGAATGGGGCCAGGTCGTACACCGACTTTCTATCCGACGGCGGTAGTTGCTCACTTTTGTCGGTCGGAATACTCACGCTGGGGTCCCTTTTCTCTTTCTTGTATAGATCAGGACGTGACTCTCGCAATCAAACCGGTTCTCGGTATCCCAAGCGAAGAACACCTGGTGCGTTTACGGCAGGAAACGCACCATAGCACCTTGTCATGAATTGGTCACAGAACCCAAACTTTGTACAAGGGGCTGCTCAGTGTGGACTCGATGTCGGCGTAGACGTCAGCGGGTCAATGTGGTATCGGAATCCCTTGACTAACGAACGGTCTCTAAGAAACGCATTTAGTGCTCCCCTAACATGCATTAGGTATAGTCCGGCCACCTTATTAGAAGGGTGTTTTGGCGTAATTGCGAGTCCCGCTCTGTTTGGTTTCGTCAAGTCGCCCTCGTATTCTCGTCTGAGAACCGTAATCAAGTAAACCTATCACGGACATTTCATCGGATCGCCGGTGGTCGGCAACCCCTCGCTGACTCGCGGAGCCCAAGGTTCTAGACCGTGATCTTATGGCTCAGAGGTCAGATGACGTCATCATTTACAGCTCGAGATCGCGTCGTTGAAACAACCAAACCGCTCCGCCCCAGAGGATTCCAGCCACTAGAATTAAGAACAGCGCCGGCCACCAAACGTGTTGGTGGCCCGTAACGATGGCATCAGGGCGATATAAGGAAAAGATGGATAAGTGGCGCATCCAGGCCAAGCGAGGGGCGAGCCCACTTGCGAACGACAGAACATATTCCAATATGATTATCGACGCCCCAACCCCTAGGGCACGTTGATCGTCGTTGAAACCTGCCGACAAGAGGGCGATTACACCCGCCAATACGGAAAACAGCAAAAACCCCATCCCATTCAGTGTAAGGAGCATCCCTAACGTGATTTCTTGCTGCGGTTCCCAAATGGCCATGGCGCTCGGGATGGACAACGTAACCAAAAGGTCCGTAAGGAAGAGTCCTATCATAAAGACGAGCCCTTGGCTTAGTACCCATCGGGTGCGCGACACGGGGCCAGCCAGCCACGGGCCCGCCGATCCCCGGTTCGGTCCTTGGGCCAAAAGTCGAACCACGCCCACCACCGTGAAGATCATCAATATCCAAAGGTAGAGCATGCCGTAAAACTCGCTCGTTAAGTACGCTAGCGGGTTCCCCAACCCTGCCGTCACTCCGGTGGCGGTGATAAGGCTTCTAGGAAGCGTCTGCAGAAGCCTCTTGATTCCTGGGGCATGGGCAATGGAGGGGTACAGCCACAATAGCAAAAACACGTAGGCCATCGCCCCAAACCCATAGGAAACCACAGTGGTCTGAAAGGAACGCCAGCCAATCCGGATAAGGGCGCGTGTCGTGCCCTTCATAACGAATTTACCTCCTCGGCATAGAGGCGTTGAAACAACGTTTCGAGATCCTGTAGGCGTTGTTGTAGATGGGTGACCGGCAACGTTGCTAACACTGTAAAAAACGTTGTATAGTCGCCTTGGACGGCGACCGTCAAGACTAAACCGCGTTGCTCAAGCACTCGAAGATTGCCTAAGGTGCCCTCTGTTGGTAGGCTCGATAGTGTGACGTCAAAGAGAGTCTCCTGTTCGGCACGCAGGTGGGCGATGGGTTCTAGGGCGACAATCGCTCCTTGCCTGAGGATCGCCACTCGGTCACAGATCCGTTCGATTTCGGAAAAAATGTGCGAGGACAGAAAGACTGTCTTCCCACGCTCGTGCTCTTCGTGCATGATCTCAATAAAGACCTGTTGCATGAGAGGATCCAGGCCCGATGTGGGCTCATCCAGAATGAGCACCGCCGGATCGTGCAGCAGGGCCGTGATGATCGCCAGCTTTTGCCGGGTACCTTTGGACATATGGCGGATCGATAAACCCGGATCAAGGTCGAATCGTGTGACCAGACGGTCAAGGCGGGACCGGTCGTGGACTCCATGCAATCCGCGAATGTCTTGTAAAAGCTGATGACCGGTTAGGTTTTCCGGAAGGATTACCTCGCCCGGGATGTATCCTACCATGCGGTGAATTTCGGAGGCATCGTCCCAGCAATGGTGGCCAGCAATGCTGGCATGGCCCTGGGTGGGCCGCATAAAGCCCATCAAACACCGAATGGTGGTGGATTTTCCTGCACCATTGGGTCCGACAAACCCGAAGGCCTCTCCCTCGGCCACCGTGAAGTTCAGGCCGTGAATGCCATGCCCGGATTTGAAACGTTTACTGAGTTGGTTGGCTTCTATCATATGGCGCCTCTTTTTCCTCTGCGAAACGGGATACTTCGATGGCAATATCGGCAAATTTCCGATCCAGATAGTCAAAAAACTGCAACATGTCTTGCATTCTGTGGTAGCCGGGTGTGTCGGGCGGCAAGGCTTTTAATCCTTCAACGGCGAGATGGCGCCAGCGCGTGAGAATCTGCAGTTTTACCAGCGTGCTACGGATCCATATATTATCTGGCACAATGTAGTAGTCCTTACGGTCACCTGGTTTCGTAACCTTCTCCACCAGTCCTGCTTGGAGTGCTTGGCGGACAGTCAGTGAGCACGTGGCCTTACTAACCGCCAGTTGATCCGCAATATTTTGAAGGCTTTGTGGTTCATGACTCACCAGCAGGACGGCGAAGAGTCGGCCTAAGGTCCGATGGGATCCATATTGCTCAAAATCCAACCCGAAGTGTTCGATAAACTCAACCAATTGCATCTCCATCCTATAACCTCCCGATTGTCTGATGGTATCATACGTTTAATGCATATTAAACGCTACGTGGCCTTCGTTAGGGAGTGTTTGTAAAATAGCGGCGAAAACCCCATGGGTTTACCGCTTGGGATGATAGCCGATGGGATCTCGCCCTCACCGTCGGTACCCCAATAAGTCACCGCAACCGCGGATGGAGGACACACTGGAACTCTGTCGATTGCTACACAACCGGCTGCGCCAGGAATCCTACGAGAAGTCGGGCAAAACCCTGTCCTACACGCCGCAAGCCAACACTTTTCCGGGGCGGAAGGATGGGCAGTCCTATGCGTCCCGTGAGCGATAACCCAGGCGGGCGATTGCGTGGCCAGTTTTGAAATCTACCTTAGTCAGGCAGGTGGCCCGACATGAGAATGGCCCATCATCACCCGGCTTATCCGAACGGAGAGTAGCGCATGCCGGGAAAAGGTCCAGGTCCGTCAACCCTCAGACGGTGACTGCGGGTCAGGTGACTGAGACGACATGAGGATAAAGGCTGAACTGGCTAAGCGACACAGCGTTAGATTTTATCGTGAACCAAGGCGGAACGATGGGTACCCACGCCGTATGGACGTGCGGTGGCGTAGCGTTGCCATTATCCATCCGCCACCATATGGCTCGCCCAGCCGCCATCCGCAGAAAACCACCCACGTCGTATCCGGCCATCGCCTATGCTGGTTCACACCCGTCTAACCAAGGATGACCTAAAATCAGAATGCCGACCGTCGGTCAACGGCGCTGAATATCCAGCAGAGTCATGGAGATCCATAGTAGTCGGCGGTCGGGAAAACCGACCACAAGGTGAAGGGGAACAGTTTACTCTTCAAAACACGCTAGGACGGATGCACGAGGCATCATGAGGGACCCCCCAGTCGTCTTTGAACATCTACACTCCATAGGGATTCACGCTCAGTAGCCCACGAGTAAATGGATAGCCATATACATGATAGGTTTTACGGACGGTTCGGGGGCGGGCATCCGCAAAAGGGTCCCCGCAAGGAGGCGCGGGCACTGGAAGCTTAGCCTACAATAAGTCTTCAATCCGTTGATTCCCACTGGTTTCCCCATTCGCGGGATTGGTCACAAAAGCATTCATTACAACGGTCACCAAGGATAGTTCGGACGAAAAGCAGGACTTCATAGGGCATTTTTCACACCAGAATATGGCTTTCTTTGTGGTTATTGCCATTTACGGTTGCTGCAACAACCCCGGAATCCGGACTAACTCAGGAATTTCTCGGAGGAGTTTCTTCGCCCAAGGGAACGTCGAGGTAGGCTACATACGCTTCCGGGCGTAGGCCACGAAAAATCTGGACTCGGGTCGCGGTGAAAGACGCGAGCATCGAACCTACCGTGCGAGCCTCATCATACATATCGTGAAGCTCCGCACTCGTCAAGCCCCAAGAAGATTGGCCCAACGTTAAGTGGGGAACATAGAGAGTCCCTTCGAAATATTCCTGACTTGTTTCTAGGGACGGTAACACTACCTCCAAAATTCGGCGGTGCAACCTCGTCAAGGGAGGCGCATGCACGCTTAAATACACCACCGATGACTCGAACATCGCAGGTTCACGAAATTGAACAATAAATGGACGAGTAGCCGCACAGACCCGGCGGACCTCATCAACCCATCGAATATCCTCCGTTAGCCCTCCTTGGGCCTTGAGCGTGATGTGTGGCTCAGTGGTGGCATGGCGAGCAGCAGCCCACCTATCGCGGAACTGCCGAATACGCTCCCGATCTTCGGCGGGAGGCACGATGCCAATAAAGTAATGCGCTTTACGTCGCCCCTTTCATACGTTAATCAATTGCTGATTCTTCTGGCTACGACACCGATACAGTTTCGCGGAAAACACCGTGATGATCTCGAGCAAATCTTGTGTCAGTTTATCTTCGTAGCCCATCACTTCCCCACATGGCGAAAACCAGTTCCACGACAAAAAAGTCGGCCGACGACGAGCCGTTTCACGTCGCATCATTGCGCATAATCCTCCTTGACATCCTCCCCATGGCTAAAGCCGGCGAACTTTACAGCGAGTACTGGTGGGGATTCCTGTGCCTCACAGCAACAGGTTCCTGCTTCATCGCACCATCGCTTCTTAGGGCTTGCGCCGTTCGTCCACGAGAGGGGGCTCCCCAGGCTCACCGGGCGTGTCCCGCCCTGTATAGTGCTCCGCAAAGGCGAAGCGTTTGATATTGTTCGCCGCTAAGATATCGCGATCATGGTGGCGTCCACATTTGGGACAGGTCCATTCGCGATCCGCCAGCGTGAGATCGTGGTTGGAGTTGCCGCAAGGACAAAGGCGCGAGGACGGCGCAAGGCGCCCGATGATGCGCACGTGCTTGCCGGACCACGTCGTTTTGTATTGCAGTTGGCGACGGAAATCCGCCCAACCGGATTGTCCAATGCGCCGGGCCAATGCGTGGTTTCGCACCATCCCCGCGACGTTGAGGTCTTCCAAGCAAATCGTATCAAACCGACGCACGAGGTCCGTACTTAGTTTGTGGAGGAAATCCTGTCGCCGGTTTGCCACGCGTTCATGCAGTGGACATCCTCCCCAGCCATAAATGGCGGCGAAGTGTCCGCAGGGCGGGCATCCACTATGGGGCCAATGTTTGCGACTTGGGCGCATTGAGCGCCTTCGTCACAGGTGTTACTGACCCCCATAGCTAAAGCTAGGGGTCCGCCGTAAGCAACACCATATGATCG
>JAJZXX010000217.1 GCA_021806205.1 Bacillota bacterium
GAATCACCGCTTTGGCATACGTGTTAGCGTTTGTAGACTGCCTTTGAGGGATCGGAACGGCGTCACGTTGGTTTTTTGGGTCGGTGGGATTCGCGGGTTTGTAGACTGCCTTTGAGGGATCGGAACATGAATGTGTCGTTCCCAGTTCGCCGGAAGCACCACGTTTGTAGACTGCCTTTGAGGGATCGGAACATTTTTGGCGAGCTGCGGGGGCCCGAGGCCCTGGCGTTTGTAGACTGCCTTTGAGGGATCGGAACGTGGATCGGCGCACGTCACGACCGGCCAACACATCGTTTGTAGACTGCCTTTGAGGGATCGGAACTTTGGCCTGAATCACCGCTTTGGCATACGTGTTAGCGTTTGTAGACTGCCTTTGAGGGATCGGAACGGCGTCACGTTGGTTTTTTGGGTCGGTGGGATTCGCGGGTTTGTAGACTGCCTTTGAGGGATCGGAACAGGACCGACAGGATGAGTGCTGTTGTCGCGGGCGCTGGGTTTGTAGACTGCCTTTGAGGGATCGGAACTTCGATGCGCAAAATCACATGCGCAAAATCATCATGTTTGTAGACTGCCTTTGAGGGATCGGAACCTGGGCCGCGAGGAGCGCCGTAGGATCGGTCGCCTGGTTTGTAGACTGCCTTTGAGGGATCGGAACTGCGGGAGGTCACGCTGCACGAGTTGTTAGGGCAGGTTTGTAGACTGCCTTTGAGGGATCGGAACCATCCCCACGCCAGAGACCCAATAAGACCCCGGCAAGTTTGTAGACTGCCTTTGAGGGATCGGAACTGGTCCATGGGATCTACTCCTACGCAGACCGCAGTAGTTTGTAGACTGCCTTTGAGGGATCGGAACTGGTCCATGGGATCTACTCCTACGCAGACCGCAGTAGTTTGTAGACTGCCTTTGAGGGATCGGAACTAAAGGGGCTAGTAAGCACCACTTAGGCAAGTACAAGCGTTTGTAGACTGCCTTTGAGGGATCGGAACAAGGAGTGGTCTAACATGGCCAGCAATACCACGAAGTTTGTAGACTGCCTTTGAGGGATCGGAACGTCGGCAAACTGGGCGGCGAGCGTTTCCGGAAACAGTGGTTTGTAGACTGCCTTTGAGGGATCGGAACATCCAGACCAGCCGCAACCCGATCTTCGTACTCAAACATTTGTAGACTGCCTTTGAGGGATCGGAACATCCAGACCAGCCGCAACCCGATCTTCGTACTCAAACATTTGTAGACTGCCTTTGAGGGATCGGAACGTCGGCAAACTGGGCGGCGAGCGTTTCCGGAAACAGTGGTTTGTAGACTGCCTTTGAGGGATCGGAACCCGAAGACATGTATAGCGAATATCGCGGTCCTCATTGTTTGTAGACTGCCTTTGAGGGATCGGAACATCCAGACCAGCCGCAACCCGATCTTCGTACTCAAACATTTGTAGACTGCCTTTGAGGGATCGGAGCCGGGGGAAGACCACATGCGGACTATGGGGCCAAACTCGATGCGATCAGAAAATGTTTATCGTAGGAAGAGACTAGGGAGTCTTCTGGATTCTTAAACGCAACTTCACAAACTTCGCTAAACGCTTTCATCTCTTTCAGAATGCGCGACTTTCCCATAAACCCCGACTACATCTCTTCGGGAGATCGTGGTGGCTCGAGAATGTTTAGGCGTTGCGCCCAGTAAGGGGTGGTGGGGACTTGAACGCCGATGGTTATCATCACCGTCATTAAGGCCACGGCTAAGACGGGGTGTCCCCATTGGGGGAACTGGTGAGCCACTTGGGCGGCAAGCACCGCCGATACGGCTCCGGTTTCCCTGACCCACATCATGAAGCTTAGTTCGCGAAGAGTCCATACCCGTGGTATGAGAGTGCCAAGACTTCCGAGAATGGTGAGGGGCCGCGCGATTACGATGAGAAGGACCGTGAGACCCAACGCGAGGACCCAGTGGGTGGCGATGGCGGCCAAAGGAAAGGATGCGCCCAACAGCACAAAGACAGTCATGCGGGCCAGACCGCCGAGCGAGGTCCGCCAGAGTGGATCAACTGTAGGCGTGGGGCCCAGGGATCGCATTGTAATGCCAGCGATAAATCCACCCAAATAGACATTGCCGCCGATGATCGAAAGAATCCCGTAACACCCCAGGGGCGCTATCACGTAGGACAATAGTCCCCAGCGTTCACCCCGCCTACCTAAAAGACGGCCGAGGGCACCCATCAGAATGCCGACGATTAATCCCTCGCCAATATGCAAAAGAGCTACGCTAATGGCTGTAGAGAGGGCAGCGAAAGAAGAGACCGCTTGGGCAAACAGGGTGATCATGACCCCGATGGCAACAGAACTTAGCACATCGTTAAACGCGGATTCTGCTTGCAGCGTGGTTTTAATCTGGTTCCGGATAGCTATGCTCGACATAATGGGAATGACTGCGGTGGGATCGGTATTGGCGATAATGACCGCCAACAGCACCGATAATGCCCAGGGCGTCTGGAAGAGAAAATGCGCTCCCAGCGTGACCAGGGTGGCGGTGATGAGCCACCCCCATCCGGCTAGTCGGGCAATGCTCGCAAAGACATTTTCAAGCATACCGGATGAGAGCCCGCGTCCGCCTTCGAAGAGGATAAACACGGCTCCCATGGTCAGGCCGGCAACTACGGTGCCGTCGGGTCTTAATATGACAAGATGTAGGATAGGGCCGATTAACAGCCCGTATAACAAGAAAACGGGCAAGTCGGGATAGGGACCAAAGCTCCCTTTTGAAAAGATGGCGAAGCCACCGGCCAATACCAACGCCAAAATAGCCAGGGGATCGCTAAAGGGGGTCCAAGGCACCAGATTCATTTGTCCTTGTTCACCTTGGAGTGTATGCCCCTCATGGCTGCATTATGGGGTCCAACGACAGCATCAAGGTTTGGAGAAGGTCGCCCTTTCGGTAAGGCCCGGTATTCTCGGGGACGATCATGAGGGCGGCGACATCTTGCCACGAACTTTGCACCGCCGAGCCTTGATTGGCGTGCGGCCAGAGACAGAGGGCGCCGTCTTTTAACACGAGCCGGGATCGCACATATTGACGACGACTCTCCCGCGTCTCGAAATCCTCTAAAAGAGGCAGACTCAGGTGTAGTCGAGACCATTGGGAATCGCCGATTAAGCGCCGAATGGCGGGGCGCACAAAGAGTTCGAATGTGACGAGGGATGATACCGGATTGCCGGGAAGACCCAACACCGGCACCCCCAGAACCTCGCCAAAAGCCAGCGGTTTGCCCGGCTTAAGGTTGACCCGCCATAAAGACAACTCGCCCAATGATTCGATAACGGGTTTCACAAAGTCGAAGTCTCCTACCGATACGCCGCCAGAACTGACCAGCAAATCGCACTCGGCGGCCGCTTCTTGAAATAGTGCACGAATGGCCTGGGGATCGTCGGGCGCACTCGGATAGAGTTGCGGCATACCTCCAGCTTCTTTGATGGCGCCATATAGAGCATAACTGTTGGAGTTGCGGATGGTCCCCGGATCCAGCGGTTGATCCAGGTCTTTCAGTTCATCGCCGGTCGCCAGGATGGCGACTTTAGGCGGGTCGGCCACAGCGACGCTTGGCACGCCGACTGTGGCTAATGTTCCCATGACAGGGGCGGTAATGGGGGTGCCCCGCGTCAGGACAACGGCATTCTTTGGCATATCTTCACCACGTCCGCGCATATAGCGCCCCGGGGGAGAGGCTTCGAGTATCGCGACGCTACTCGCGTCAGGGAGAGACTGGGTCGATTCGACGGGAACCACGGCATCAGCGCCCGGAGGCAGGGGAGCTCCCGTCATCACCTTATAGCATTGTCCGTGTTGGATGGATTGGCCTGCCGGGTGGCCAGCCCTGATGGTCCCGATTACCTTGAGGTGGACGGGGTGGGATGCCGTCGCCCGCACAACATCATCGCTGAGCACTGCATATCCGTCCATGGCGCTATTGGTGAATGGCGGGATATCATGGTCGGCGCGTACGTCCCGACTTAAAAGGTGGCCGTAAGCGGCTGTCAGATTCAGGTTGATCACCCGACCGTGGGGTTTAATCTGTTTTAAAATCATCCCTTGGGCCTCTTCGACCGACAGTAGCATGGGGGAGCTCCTTTGCTGGCGATTTCCTCTGTCTTATTCTAGCAAATCCCGGTGAATGCAACCGGGCTCGACTCGCGTTAAAGACTTTTCCTGTCTAAACACATCATCGAATGGTCGAAAGAAGTATGCTAGCATTAGGCTGATTTCTCTTGGGGAGGCCTAAAGTGTCTGGACTATTGGCAATTGACATCGGCAATACGCACATCAAAATTGGGCTGTATCGTGATGGCGGTTGGGTCGAAGAGTGGCGACTGGCGACCGATATGCGGCGCACGCCGGACGAATACCGCCTATTTGTCCGCGGACTCTTGCTGGAATCACACATTGATGCGGTCGACCGGGCGGTGGTGGCATCAGTCGTACCGCTATTGACCCCTTTTTTCCTTCGGGTGTTGGAAAGCGTCAGTTTATCTCCTCCGACGGAGGTAGTGCCGCCAGGTTATGGGTTAGAAGTGGATTATCCTCCAGAAAACCTCGGAGCGGATCGGTTTGTAAACGCGCTGGCGGCTTGGCAATTGACACACCGTGCGGTCGTGGTGGTTGATGTGGGTACCACAGCCACGGTCGATGCGGTGGTCGATGGCGTGTATTTGGGCGGCGCGATTGCGCCGGGTCCTCACTTTTTGACGCAAGCTTTGGCTGAAGGAACGGCACGGTTGCCCCATGTGAACCCGGTGATAGAGCCCTGGGGTATTGGAAAAAATACGGAACAGGCAATTCGCGCTGGGGTGGGGCAAGGATTTGTCAGCATGGTGCGAGGCCTTATTGAAGATACCCGCCGGGTTATTGGATCGGATGCCGAGATCATTTTGACGGGCGGATGGTCGCAACGGTTGGAGCCTTATTTGCGCATCCCTGCGAGATTGGAACTGCGGTTGACCTTAGAAGGGCTCCGCTACGCCGATCAATGGCTGACCACCCAGTCATATCCGTCGTCTCATGCACGTTCGTGAAAGCTGAACTGATTAACATCCATGACAGCTCGATAGCCGACTTTTTGGTAGATGTGATTGGACGTGGAATTGGCAAGATCTGTATAGAGATAGACCGACTGATAGCGGGAATGTAAAAGTCGCCGGGTCAGTGCGTGTATGACCTCACTGCCGTAGCCTTGGTTGCGAAAAGCGGGCGGTGTATAGACCGGACCGAGACGAATGCCCTGGCCGGTGGGCCCGCCGAATCCGGCTAGACTGACCGGCCCTACTTCTTCTTCCATCACTAAGTATCCTGCGTTGGGCCAGCCCTGCTCGAGACGATGCGTCACGGTCGGTTTGGCCTGGATTGACGGCGCGTAGGGAAGCGCCTCCTTGGTAAATTTTTCGATCCACACAGCTAGCCAATCGGCATCGGATGGATCGGCCCAGCGCATGTGACCTCGGGGGTAATTGGCGTCTTGCACAGTTTGGATGGAAAAAATGCGCTCCTGTACGTCAAGATGGGCGTGGACCCCCGTTAGGGCGCCCCACTTTTCAACAAAGTGAGTGACCAAGTCGACCGATCCTAAGACCCCAGGTAGACACGGGGTCTGATTGTACAGTACTTTAACCAGGGGGTCGATGGCCAAGAGATGGTTCGAAAAAGACAGGACGAGATTGGTGTGGGGATCGGTTTGGATGGCTGTCAACACTAAGCGGCCATCATGATATACGGTGGCCAAAATGGGGAAGGGGGTCTCTTGATGGGCGCTCAGGAGACCGAGTATTAGATTGTTGGCGGCCTCGTTGCGGCGTAAGGAATCTTGAACCGCCGGGATAAAGCTTTCGCGCTCATTCCACAGTTGCACGGTGTATCGGGCCAAGGCCGTACCTCCTAAGGTGTAACCAGCCAAGTTTCCAAGATTATAAGCATAGGGGCCATGATCGTCTATGTTTGCACCCTCGGGGGCGATATCTTTTCGCCACCCTGAAAGAGTGCCGCGCAAATCACCCGTCAGTGCACAGGGTCAAACAGGATTGTCGCCGCGAAGTAAGATGGCGAGAAACTATCATTGACCGTCCATTAGCGTTGATGGCTTGTGCCTGGTGTGATGGTGCGCGACAATGAAGGCATGAGAACACAACTTGAACGATTTCAAGAAGCATTGTCGGGCCGGGAATTAGATGGCGCCATTATTGCGGCTCCTGAGGCCTTGAGTTCGGTGAACCTCCGTTACTTGAGTGGATTTACCGGAAGTTCAGCATTTCTTGTCATTGCGCCGACTAAGGCATGGATTCTCACGGATTTCCGCTATGTGGAGCAAGCCCAAAAAGAAGCGCCCGACTTTGAATTGGTAAGGCATCGTCCCAAAGTGAGCGAATCCATCGCCGAGCTCTTGCGTCAAGAGAGCATGCGCCGCGTGGGGTTTGAAGCGGATAAACTCCCGGTCGCGATGTTCCAGGCCTGGAGCGATGCTTTTGGTGTGACGTTGCAGCCCCTAGACGGATTGGTCGAACATTTGCGGCTGATTAAGACGGATTGGGAAATTGATGCAATCCGCACGGCGGCCAAGGTAGCGGGTGAGGCGCTGACAGGAGTAATTTCCGGTCTGGTCGGCAAGCGCGAGAACGATATTGCGCTGGAGTTGGAGTGGGCGATGCGCCAAGGCGGAGCGGAAGCCGTTGCCTTTGCCACGATTGTCGCATCGGGTGAGCGCGGGTCGATGCCGCACGGTTTACCCACACATCGGGCGGTCCAGACGGGTGAGCTTGTTACTATCGACTTCGGCGCGCGTATCCATGGCTATCATTCGGATGAGACGGTTACTCTTGCCACGGGTCCTGTGTCCGATGAATTGGCCCATATTTTTGCGGTCGTGGCAAAGGCGCAAAAGGCAGGGGTTCGGGCCGTCCGACCGGGTGTCAAAAGCCATGAAGTAGATGCGGCCGCGCGCGCTGTGATTGATGAGGCGGGCTATGGTGAGCATTTTGGCCACGGTACGGGTCACGGCATCGGTTTGGAAGTTCATGAGGCCCCATTTGCCCATCCCATGCGCCCAGGAACGGACCATGTACTCGAGTCGGGGATGACTATCACGGTGGAGCCGGGCATCTATCTCCCCGGGAAAGGTGGGGTCCGCATTGAGGACACACTGGTGGTGACGGATACGGGAGCCGAGTATTTAACGCGGGTCCCTAAAGAATTTCGGATCGTATAGGTCGCATAGTAGACGAGAGAGTGTATCGGGCTAAATCCCGCTTGGGTGAGTGGGCAGCATCCCGCATTGGGGAAGAGTTGCGGCTGGGCATTGGCTCGGGCAGCACCGTCGACGCTTTCATTGGGGCGTTAAAAAGGTGGGAGGAAGTCGTGAGGCGATCGCGTTGTTGTACAGCGGCTTCGTTGGAGAGTGAGCACCAGGCCCGACAGGCGGGTCTCATCGTAAAGCCTTTGAAGGACTTTTCGGAGGCGGACTTAGTGGTGGATGGCGCCGATACCGTGGGGCGAGAAGGCACCCTCATCAAAGGGGGTGGAGTCGCGTTGGTCCGTGAACGGCTTCTGATTGCTGCTGCTAAACGAGTCCAAATTTTGGTCGATGCGAGTAAGTGTCGGACCTTTTTCGGGCGTCGTGGTTCCGTTTGGTTGGAGGCTGGTCAACGAGGTGGTGGCCCACAGGCGGACTGGGTGGAATTGCGAACCCAGGCGGGAAAGCCTCAGCTGGATGCTCCTCAATCCCTGCATCAGAATTTGAAGCAACTTGCGGGGCTGGTCGACAGCGGCATTTTCTTCGGATATGCGCCCGAAATTTGGATGAGTGATGGCGAGAGCGTGTGACGCCCGCAGGTATAGCCGCAAAGCGGGAGAAAACTCCGAGCGGACGATGATGGAGGAAGCTCTCGACGAAGGAGGTTGAGCGGGTCGAACCGGGCTTTTTTGCAACAGCGGTACCCGGAATTTCTGGGGCGATAACTCTTGGGCTGCCATTCCTGCATACCTTAATCCCGAGGGGGGATGGGTGTGCCCGAAAGCACTCAAGAAAGCAAACGGCGGATCGAGGCGAGCTTCTGGTCGATGCTGTCGCGTCGCCATCCATTAACGTGGTGGTGGTGGAATACGGGGAAAAATCTGAGGCTGCCACTGTTGCCGGAGTGGTCGCGTTCTGCATTTGAGCGCGAAGCCCAGGAATGGCGGCGATTGGCTCAAAGCACCGTGGGTGTCCCTGATGCTGAAGTCCAACATTGGGGTCGGTTTGCCCGCTGGATTGCCACCCGTCTTTTGTCAGGCAGTTTTGAAGCAGGGGCCGAGCCACTCGGTCACGCCAATGCGGTCTTGCGCGTGACGCGCCTTTTGGATCCCTTGGGCGAGCGATATCGCCCCAAGGAACTCTTGGACAGTTTAACCAGTTGGATTTTAGCGATATCCGACGTAGGCGCAGAGCACTTTTGGCAGATGACCCGCATGACCATCGAGGCATCCCAACTGCTCCACCAAATTTCTCCGTTAGAACACGACAGCGACTCCGACATCATCACTCAGCATCAAAAACTCAAGGAAGCCATTAACGCCTATGCGGCGCGGGTATCCCAACCTAGAGGGGATCCGTCCGACCCCATCGCCTGGGTTCATAGCGCGCACATGTTTGTCAATACCTGGAGGGCCCTGCGTGATTCCATAAGTCGGGAGAGCGTGCTAGTTGTCGGCCCGCCAATTACCCCCGACAGCATCTTGAATCCGGCGGATCTGCCCCATTTTCCCGCGATTCAAGAAGTGGTGGTGCCTGGCCTTACACATTGGTGGCTACTGCCACAATCGGATCGAGATGTACTCTACCGGGGTGATGGGCGCCAGCCATCGCTGCCGCTCGCGGTGGCCTTAGCTCTCTGGTACCAAGAGTCTCATCTATGCCGACTGACCTGGGCCCTCACTTTTGCACCCTTAATCGATGGCGGGCTCATGGTGATGGCGAATCTTTTAAAGACACTCTGGGAGGACTGGCCGCCCGTTAAATCCGGGATGTTGGCGCAATGGGAACAGCGACATCGCGCCTTGGCCATGGTTGATGCCTGGCTATGGCTTGAGGCGGGCGACCCTGCTGACGCATTAAGCTGGCTATCCCGATTTGTTCCGAATACGGAAGCGATGGACGCCATCCCCTGGATGAAATCCCACCCCGGTTATTATGCATTGGCCTATCGGGTGCGGGAAGAACTCTTGACAAATCGGATAGCGGACTGGGAACATCCTTTATTTCAGAATGGGCCGATTATGCCGCCTAGCCTGTTCTTGTCCCCGGCATTTGCGTGGGATGGCGACTGAATCGGTGCTAGCCGGATGAAACTTTCTAATCTGTGGTACAATGTCTAGGCAAATTTTGAGAGGGAGGTGCAGGCGGTGAACATTGGCAATCTCGCGATAGATCCACCCGTATTGTTGGCACCCATGGCGGGTGTTTCGAATCGGGTATTCCGGGCCATCTCGCGAAGCCAAGGGGCAACGCTCTGCACCACGGAAATGGTTAATGCCAATGCGCTGGCGCATAAAAGCGCCAAGTCCTATTGGCTGATGGAATTAGACCCGAACGAGACTCCTGTAGGCATTCAGATTGCTGGCAGTGACCCTGACATCATGGCGGCGGCTGCTTGGGAAGCGGAACGCCACGGCGCTGATTTGGTAGACATCAACATGGGCTGCCCTGTCAAAAAGGTTGTCCAAAATGGCGATGGATCGGCTCTGTTGAATGACGAAGCTCTGGCCGTGCGGATCGTGAAGGCGGTCGTTCAAGCGGTCAAGATCCCCGTGACTGTGAAGATGCGTGCGGGTTGGGATCACAATTCGATTACCGCACCGTATCTGGCTGAGAAATTTCAAGAGGTTGGCGTCAAAGCGATAGGACTGCACGCTCGCACGCGATCTGACCAATATGTGGGGCCGGCCAACTGGGAATATATTAATCAGGTACGCGAACGGCTCACGATACCCCTGATCGGCAATGGGGACGTCAAGACGCCGGAGGATGCGCGCAGAATGTTAGAGAGTACTGGAGCCGACGCGGTGATGATCGGGAGGGCTTCGTTTGGAGATCCTTGGATATTTCGGCGTATTGCACACTTTTTGGCTACGGGAGGTAATCTTCCTGCCCCAGACGCTGACGAACGTGCCAAAATGGCGCTTTGGCATCTTAACCGCATGGTAGAGATCAAAGGTGAGGCGGTGGCCATTGCCGAAATGCGTAAACAATTGGCCTGGTATCTTAAAGGCACGCCCGACTCTGGCGAATTTCGGCGGCGGGCCCAGACTCTCACGACCAAGGTCCAGGCCGAGTCACTGGTTTCCGAATGGAAACATCACGCGCGCGATCGGGAATTGACATGGAGTTAATTCGCGTAGGCGACAAGTTGATAAGTTTGAGCAAAATTCATACTATGGTGGCAGAGATTTTTGAAGCGCGCTCTCGAGGACTCTCTCAAGCGGAAGTATCAGCACAATTGAACCTCGACCGCACGTTAGTATCGCGGCTGGAAACCCTCGGGGAGGTTCGGCGTGGCCGATCTATTGCCGTGGTTGGTTTTCCAGTGGCGAATAAAGCGGTATTAGGCGAAGTCTGCCAACGTCTAGGCGTAGACTTTGTGTGGTTAATGACCGATGATGAGCGGCGGGGTTTTGCCGAGTCCCGGACGGGCGTCGAATTGGTCAATGAGATCTTTCGGCTCGCACGCCAAGTGCGTTCTTATGACACAGTGGTCTTGATGGCATCAAATACTCGCGTGCGCTTGCTCACGGCCCTTATGGACACGCAAGCGGTCGTCCCGGTGATTTTAGGCGAAACGCCTTTAAATCGGGATGTTGTGGTGGACGTGAACGTGTTAGAATCCATCATTAAGGAAGTGCAGTCGCCCAGGTCCGGCGGTCCACGGCCACCTTCGAATACTGCATCCGGATCACCGTCATAATGAGGCTGGTGCCGACGTACATCGGGATTAACAAAGACCGTTAATGTGAAGAGAGGGATAGCGATGGCAGACAAAGAGTTGCTGGTGTCGCCCGAGGGACTCAAGAAATTAGAATCCGAACTAGAACACTTGACGACCGTGAAACGTCGCGAAGTCGCCGAGCGCATAAAAACCGCCCGTGAGTTTGGGGACATTTCGGAGAACTCGGAGTACGAGGATGCCAAAAATGAGCAAGCCTTCATAGAAGGACGCATTCAGAGTTTAGAGAAAATGCTTCGCCAGGCACGGGTTGTGGTCGCGGATGACCAGGACCCCAGTGTGGTGCACATTGGCTCTCATGTGACGGTGAAAGATCTCGAGGAAAACGTTGAGGAGGACTACGTCATTGTAGGGGCTACAGAGGCGGACCCCATGAAGAATCGCATTTCGACGGAGTCGCCGGTCGGCAAGGCACTTTTGGGGGTCAAGGCGGGCGATCAGGTCGAGGTGAACGCGCCTGTCGGAAAAATTCGTCTTGAAGTGGTCAAAATTTCGTAGGGTAGTCGACGTGGAGGGGTCTTGTGGAGGATCAGCCCGGGCATTTTAATCCGCGTGCTGTGCGTTTAGACAAGTTAGAGCGGATGCGCGAGACAGGAATTGAGCCGTTTTTGCCGACACAATACGATGTCAATGCCTTGAGCCGTGACATCGTAGACGAATTTGAACGTTTTGATCAAAAGACCGTAGCCATTGCGGGACGCATTACGGCGATTCGTCGGCACGGGCGGGCTGCCTTTGTGGATTTGCTAGACACCTTGGGCCGAATCCAAACGCATTGGCGTGAAGATGTCCTGGGTGTGGGGTTTGCTCTGCTCGATCATCTCGACCTGGGAGACTTTGTCGGGATTCGGGGCACCGTGTTTAAAACCCGCCGCAGTGAAGTGACAGTGAAAGCGGAGTCGGTCACCGTGTTGGCGAAAAGTCTTCGGGAACTCCCGGAAAAACATCATGGGCTCACAAATATTGACCTGAGATACCGCCAGCGCTATCTCGATTTGATTGCCAATCCTGACGTGCGACGGGTATTCGAGGTTCGAGGTCAGACGTTGGCCTATATCCGTCAGTTTTTGCAAGAGCGGCACTTTTTGGAGGTAGAAACCCCGGTGCTGCAAACCATCGCCGGGGGAACGGAGGCCCGGCCCTTTCGAACACATCACAATGCCTTAGGACTGGAACTTTATCTGCGCATCGCCATGGAGCTTCATCTCAAACGTCTCATTGTGGCCGGAATCGACCGGGTCTATGAGATTGGGCGGGTGTTTCGCAATGAGGGCATCTCTACGCGGCATAACCCGGAGTTTAGCATGCTGGAGCTCTATCAAGCCTATACCGACTATCGCGGGATGATGGAATTGACCGAATCGCTGTTGCAAGGCCTGGTGGTTCGGCTATTGGGTCGGCCTGACCTCGTCTATCAGGGTACGACGCTGAACTTTACCCCTCCGTACGCCCGAGTGGATTTGGTCGAGCGGCTCAAAGAAAAAACCGGGGTCGATTGGCATCGGGTAACCAGTCGGAAAGATGCACAGGATTTGGCGGCAACACTCGGGGTTACGGTGGACCCGGGGTTCGATCGGGCCCAGGTGATGGATAAGATTGTGGGAGCGGTAGTCGAGCCGGATCTCATTCAGCCAACCTTTTTGTGGCATCATCCCAAAGATATCTCCCCGCTCGCCAAAGCCGACCCAGCCCATCCCGAGCTTACGGAGCGGTTTGAATTGTTCGTAGCCGGGAGGGAACTGGCTAATGCCTTCTCCGAACTTAACGATCCTTTAGAGCAGCGTCGCCGATTTTTCGCCCAGCAAGAAGCGCGCACCCAGGGGAATGACGAAATCCCGCCCCTGGACGAAGACTTTCTCTTAGCCCTGGAGCACGGTATGCCGCCTACAGGCGGACTGGGGTTGGGGATTGACCGGCTGATTATGTTGTTAACCGACAGCCCATCCATTCGTGATGTGATCCTGTTTCCCACCATGCGCCCTTTGGCTTAGATCGCCTAGTCAGAATCGCAGGGCTCTTCTATAATAGCTGTGTACAATATTGTGCACATTGGGGAGAGCAGTTTGTGAAGCACGTAATCAGTGTAAGCTTAGGGACTTCCGATCGCGATCATGAGGCATCGATGACGATTTTGGGGCATGAGGTCTTAGTGTCGCGTTTTGGATCGGATGGAAACCTTAAGAGAGCGCAAGCCATGATTCAAGAGTGGGATGGACGTGTTGATGCGATTGGGTTGGGGGGCATTGATCGTTACCTGGTCATCAAAGATCAGCGGTTCGAAATCCAAGATGCGGTGGCCTTGGCCGCTAGCGCGTCTACGACGCCGGTGGTGGACGGCAGTGGGATCAAAGATACACTCGAGCGCCGAACCATCGAGCGGTTGCATCGCGACGGCGTGATTCACGGGGGACAATCGGTGTTGATGGTCTCGGCCATGGACCGCTTTGGTATGGCGGAAGCCTTTGGGATGTTGGGCTATCGTCTAATTGCGGGTGACTTAATTTTTGCCAGTCGCATTAATTATCCTATTCGGTCTGTGGAAGAATTGGAGGAGTTGGCCCGAAAACTGCTTCCCGAATTGACGCGGCTCCCCTTCGAGCAGTTGTACCCGGTGGGTGATGCCCAGCGGGATGGCCGTGATCCCCGTTTTACGCACTACTTTTCCGATGCGGACATTATCGCGGGCGATTTTCATTATATTCGCCGCTACATGCCCGATAGCCTCCCAGGTAAGATAATTATCACCAATACCACTACGCGCCAGGATACGGAACGCTTGCGGAAAGCCGGGGTGTCAACTTTGGTGACCACCACGCCCGTGTTGGGCTCGCGCAGTTTTGGGGCGAATGTCATGGAGGCCGCCCTCGTGGCCGTGACGGGCGTATTGCCCAATACCCCGGATTGGGCCAAAGTGGTTGAAGCGTCACAGTTGACGGGGACCCGCTTAGAGTTCTCATCAGTATAAAGACAGGAGTTAGTGGTATGACATTGATGCAAGCGCTGTCTCAGTTTTGCAATGAATGCAACAGCAATGCGAGGCTTCGCGAAATGAATCGGGACTGGAATCGGCGGGTTTTACTCAATCCGGATAATGTCGACAGCCCTCACTACTTGATTAGTGAGAATGGGGAGGTTTCGGCCGGCCAAGGCTCTGTCGACAACCCTGACCTGGTGATTGAAGCCTCAGACACCATTTTGACGTCTGTGTTTTCAGGACGGATGACACCGACGGAGCCTTATAATGCAGGGGATTTGTTGGTGCGCGGCCATCAGGATGATATTATGCGTCTTGATATCTTGACGCTATTAATATGGGGCGATTAGCGGTGCAAAACTCACTATCCCGAGTTTTGCCCCTTAGAACGGCTGTGTCTAGCAGTGCCGGATTAGCCTCGGCGGCGATAAACTTTTTGGCTGCGGTCGAGGTGGCCGAGTACGCGGGGGGACAGTCGGCTTGGTTGGCGATTTTGGTGGCGGGTGTGCTCATTGTCTTTGCCGGCGCGAACTTCTCGGAGTTAAATGGATTGTTCCCATCGGCGGCCGCCATTCGGGTATGGATTCGACGAGGCGTCAACGACCAATTTTCCCTGGCCAGCTCATTTGTGTACATGTTGACGGTGGTTTTCGTGATTGCGGCCGACGCTTTTGTGCTAGGGCATACCTTCTCCCGAGCGGTGCCGACTATCCCCGCTCTATTATGGATTGTGGCGCTTTTAGGTCTGGTGACGTGGAGCAATTCGCGCGGTATTAAAGTGGCGGGTATCATTCAAGATAGTAATGCGTTCGTGCTCCTCGGCACTCTCATGGTATTCTCGGTGTTGGTGATCGTGGCCGCCCCGCATTTGGGGCAGTTCCATTATTTTTCCTTGGGCCACAACTGGTTTGAGGCGGTGGCCCTGGGGATATTCATTTTTGTGGGGTTCGAATGGGTCACGCCGTTGGCGGAGGAATTCCAGGATTTTCGTGCTATACCCCAAGGGATGTTTATTGCCTTAGGACTGATTGCGATCGCTTTCGGGCTCTTTTCCCTGGCATTGACGGTGGCTTTTCCCGATGCGGGCGTATTAGCGCATAGCTTTGTACCACAGTTGTTGGTGGGCCTGAAGGCTCTCGGACCATTAGGCTTTTGGTGGATGGTGTTTGTGACGCTGACGACGGCCATGACCACCTTTAATGGAGGCCTTTTATCCGCCAGCCGATTTGTTTACGCATTGGCCCGCGAACGGGCGCTGCCCGCTTGGTTCTCCCGGCTGAATAAGAGGTTGGTGCCGCAAAATGCGCTTATGGCGTTAGCTATCACCTCTTTGGTGTTAGCCGTTCTGGTTTACTGGAGTGGGCAATATCTCTTTTTGATTAACGCCGGGGCGGGTGTGGAATCTTTGATGTACGCCCTATCTTCGGTGCTGGTGATGTCTTTAAGGCGTCGGGAGCCACAACGAAGACGACCCTTTCATGTCATAGGGTACCCCGTAGTGCCGGGTATTGTGGGGCTTTTGTTTCTGGGACTCGGAATTGAGGCGCTCTTGACCCCGACCGGTCCGAGCGGGTTTCCTTGGGGCATGGTTTTCTTTTTAGCCATTATCGTAGCGGTAAGTATTTACATTCGATGGATGCTGCCCAAGGTGCGCCAAAAACGGGCATCTCGCCTGGCTTGAACGTTTCTGGTCTAGCTCCAATCTGACGGACATAACCTGGATCTGCGGAGGGATTCAGGTTGAGAATAACCAAGTCAGGTTTAGGGGGACAGGTTGTCAAAATCGCCGTTCTGATCACGATGGCGATTACCCTCAATATGGTGTGGACGCCGTTGAGCGGTTGGGCCAAAGCTCTGTCGCGAGGCCTCATCCGACCGGCTGAAGCCCAAGCGACCGCCCCTCATCACAAGAAAAGTTTTGCCCCGTCCGTGGCGGTACCTTCGCATAGTCCTCTGCAGCGCCTGCCGCCCGGCATGGTGTTGGGCTACTTTTACGATCCGGGCAACGCACCCGGTCCAGTCGCCATGCTCAAGCCATATCTGTCGGTATTAACGGGTATTGTGCCCTTTTGGTACCAGATTAATGCGCATGGCAACATTGCGGGGTCGACCGATCCAGCGGTTTTGAAATTAGCCAGGCAGCACCATTTGTGGACATTTGCTCTGGTGCAAAACATGGTGGGTCAACCGGTATTCGGTCCTTTGTTGAACTCGCCTCAATCGAGGATGCGCGCGGTCAACAACATGCTGACTTTAGTGGAGTCTAACGGCTATAACGGAGTTAATTTAGATTGGGAGGGGATTGCGCCACAAGAACGGCGTCAGTTTAGTACTTTTGTGCGGGAACTGGCTAAGACGTTTCACCAGCATGGATATTACGTGACCCTATCAATTCCCGCTGAAACCCAAAATCAACCAAATAACAGTTGGACGGGAGCCTATAACTTGAAGGCGTTGGGACAATACGCCGATTTGATTATGATAATGGCGTATGATCAGCACTATGCGGGAGGCTCGCCCGGCCCGATTGCCTCTGTGAATTGGGTGAGAGATGTGTTGAACTATACTATTTCAGTGATTCCACCGTCCAAAGTGATTTTGGGGATACCTGGATACGGATATGATTGGTCCTCCAGTGGACCTGCGGTGGCTCTTAGTTATGGGCAAGCGGAATCGTTGGCCGCCCAATACGGGGCGTCAAAGAGCGCTAATCACTTCATCTATATGCAGGGCGGGCAATTGCACTCGGTATGGTTTGAAAATACCCAAAGCCTGTTGAGCAATATTAATTTGGTGCCGGGCTATGAGCTCCGCGGAGTCGCTTTATGGCGTCTCGGCATCGAAGACCCAAAGATATGGGACTTCCTCCAATGATTTTTCGACCAAGTGACCGTCCGTCCGTCCGTCCGTCCGTCTTCCCTCACAAATAAAAGTACTTGAAAGTGATTCGTTGCCTCAAATTAAAAGGTACTGCAATCATATCATGAACATAAGCGAATGAGGTGCCTGCTAGGGACTAGCCAGGCGACGCCG
>JAJZXX010000104.1 GCA_021806205.1 Bacillota bacterium
GGCTGAGTAGCTGCTCCATTCGAGATAGGTGGGCCCACAATTGGCCGCGATAAGGAAGAACATGCTCCAAACTCAGTTGTGCCGCCGTCATCGGCCGCCCACACCAAAAACAGCAATCGTTCTGAGCCCAAGCCAACACAGCCCGCCATTGGGTCCCCAAATCGTGCGGAGTTCCATAGGGATGTGTGAGGAGCACGACCAAATCCGTATTACGCTGGGATAGTCGTTGGATAAGCACCTCAACAGTCGCATCAACACTGGAGCGCCATCGCGCTACGCCAACATAAAACGGCGATACGGGCATGAGGCCACCTTCTTAGTTCGCTCAATTCATTATGAGCCATTTATTCCCCTAAATACAAATTTGAGCGGGCGGGATGACACTCCCCACGGACGAACCCAAAAGATTCTTGCGAGGCACTTATGCATTGTTACTCGCAAGGTGTTAACCAAAAAACCCCGAGCCACTCGCCTGGGACGTATAAGATTCTTCTTGTTCCAGGTAAAGAATCCCGTATCGTTCGCCTAGTGATTCGATCTTCCGACGAAACGGCCATTCGGGTATCTGCACAAAGTTTTGGTTGTGGCGTTTCCCGATGGTGATGTCTTTCTTCCATCCGGGATGACGGCGGCAGCAATCGTGCCGATGCCGTCATCCAGACAGTGATTGACGATATGGCGCGACGCTTTATTGCGATAGTCACGTCCGGAGTAGTTGCGGTTCATCAACAGCCGCGCCTGTTGTTCCGCAGTTCCTTTAATGCTTGGTACGTCTTGAATGTTTAGGAGTTTCGCGATGCACTTGTTGTACCAAAGTTTTATGCTTTTAAGTGGTGCCCCGTCGACGAAAAACGACGTCCGCTTTGGTGTCATTACCAAAATCGGGCGTAAAGTTATCTTAAGCCGAAAGCTAAAGTCCGTTGCTACAAGCTGCCCGATTCATCGTAGACGTTTCTATGACGAATGTTCTGGTGCCAAAATAGCAAAGTCTTGTGGGCGTGGTTGATGCAAAAATCGATCAGCTAGTGTTCCGAATTGAGTCGGTCTTCGCGTTGCCCAGGTTGTGTCAGCTGCCCGTACAGCACCTCAATTTGGCGCCGTAACTCGCGGCTTTCTTGCTCTAATCGCCGCACCCGTTGTTTGAGGGTCTCCAGCATACCCGTCTTCGAGGAACCCGATGTTGCTGTATTTTGGGATTAGTGGGGTCCCGATCGCTGATCCCGGAGTTCCATAATGCGTCGCCGCACGTCCGGTTGACGATATAGCCAGGCGGTCGATACCCCGGCTACCTCATGGACGCTTTGAAAGGTAATCGCACGGTCTTATTTCAACAACGTCCGAATCGCCTCGTCGGTGCGTTTAAGCGCGGTTTGGTGGCGCTGGATGGCGCTCTGGCGCAATCTCTCGACGTTACGTGGGCGCATGGGCCCCCTCCGATTCCAGTGCCGCGATAAGCTGTTGCAAATTCGTTTTCACGCGGCGGTTGACTTCGATTTGCCGGTCACCCGCAGGGTTACTGGCGCCGACACGCCGACAGTGGCTCCATCTCCCACATCTCACCATGGCGGGCGAACCCGTGAGATTTCTTTACGGGCGGTGGACTAGGTCTCGCCTTGCGCTCCACCAGGCACGCAGGCCTAGCAAAACGGCCAGGCCGCCTAAAATCCAGGGAAGCCAGGCTTGCCCCGGAAAAACTCTATGCAAGAAGAAGGCCGCGCCACCTAGCACAATGACCCAGGTTAAGAACAGCTGGGCGCGAGTCAGCCACGTCAGGCGGTCGACCTTCCGGAGCAAGGGCGTTAACTCTGGAACTACCGATAATTCACCCGATTCAAGATTGGTTAAGACGCGTTGCCACTGTCCCGGCACCTGGGTCGCCATAAGGGCTCTTCGCCACGCTAGTCCCACCGCCTGGCTGAGAGCCATTCCCAATTCACTGCCAAGCCAGGCACCCGCAAGGTCACCCAAGGCACGCACCCACTCGGGGCCCTGTTGCTGCTGACGCTCCATCAAAAGCGGCAAGGCCTCGTTCCGCAGCACCTGAATCCAGTCGAGATCGGGATCCAGGCCGGAAATAAGCCCAAACAGCATGCCCACAGCACGTCCCAAAAACATGTAGCGCGCCGGGAACTCGAGCGGCTCCTGATATAAAAAGTCCTGAAACTCGGCTACTGCCACGTCCAAGGCCGGTCCAGGCGCGAGCGGTACCCCGGATAATTGGTTCAATAAGAACTCGATTGCTCGCTTTAACAACCGACGCGACGCATGCGGACGGACAAACCCCAAGGTATCAACCGCTCCGACCACCATCTCGGCGTTTTTCAGCAAAATCCCTTGCAACAAGTTTCCAACTGCATCAAGTTCCTGACTCGGAATTTCGGCCATCATGCCGAAATCTAAGAAGATGATCCGGCCATCTTTATCCGCGAAGAAGTTCCCGGGGTGCGGATCGATTTGCACGAACCCGTCTACGGCAATTTGTTGAAGGTAGGCCCGTATCAAAATCTGGGCAAGGCCCCTCGGGTCTAATTCCCAATCCAACAAGCCCTGTTTGTCCGTCAGCTTAATACCCCCGGCATAGTCCATGACAAACACTCTTCGGCGGGTAAACTCCCCGATAGCCTTAGGTACTACCACGTCGCCGTTGTCTTGAAAATTTTTCCGAAAACGCGACAGATACTCCGCTTCGTCGCGGTAATCCAGCTCGTGCCGCACCAACCCTTCAAACTCTTCAAACAGTCGAACCGCGTTGATGCGTCTGCCTAGACGAGTCGACCGCGCTAACACCCGCATAATGATACGAAGCGCGCTCAGGTCAATGTCAGCCAAATGAGTGATGCCGGGACGTTGCACCTTGACGGCAACCGCCCGGCCATCTCGAAGCTCAGCACGGTGCACCTGGCCCAACGATGCCGCCGCCAACGGCTCAGACTCGATGTGAGCAAAACCCGTATCAAAAAGGGCTCCCCACTCTTCAACCATGATTTTTTTTACGGCCGCAAATGGCGCACTCGGCACTTGATCCTGCAAGGTGGTCAACTCACGTGTGAAGGCTAGCGGCAGCATGTCGGTGCGCGCACTCAAAAACTGCCCCACCTTGATGATAAGACCGCCCATTGTGAGAGCGGTCTTAAGAAATCGGCGCGCCCCCTCAGACAGGACGCGGTCTTCAAGGTGTTGGGCCTCATTTTTCGGGTAGGACCGCCGTATCCGGGCTATTCGACGACTATCACCCCAATAGCTCAGTGCCAACCGAAAGATGACTAGGGTCCGCCCCAAACGCGACTTCATCAAGCCTCGGGCACCTCATCACCACGGTCCTCGGAAGGCTTTCGCCATACGTCAAATGCCTCGTTAATCTTAGACCGAAATTGCTCCTGTTTTCTCGTAAAGTCTGGGTTTTGGGCACGAACCTGCCAAGACCACAGTGATTTAAACCCTAACCACGCCAATATCCACACCCAAATGGGCGTGCCACGCCGTCGCAACCACCACATTGTCTTCACTCGCTTTCTGTCCATCGTTTGATATAGCTTACCTCATCCTCGGACTGAAAACCCGCGTCAAGATGCTCTTTAAAAGCACGTTCGCCCGCCAACCCCAGGTCAAGCGCGAACCCCGCTTGTTGCGCCATTTCCCGGGCGAGTTCTAAGTCCTTGTAGCGATTTTTCACCGAGAATCCTGCCTGATAGTCCTGACGGGTCACCCGGTCAATCACTTTGGTCACCTCATAGGACGACGCACTGCTATTTTGCAATACCAGACTTAAATCAGGAAGGGCCAGGCCCAATGTCAAACCTAGCTGCAAACCTTCGCTCGCGGCCATTAAATTAATCCCCGACACCATGTTGGCGACCAGTTTTAGTGTCTGCCCCTGGCCGACCACACCCACGTGCACGATATGCTCGCCCATGAGCTTTAGGTAGGGAAGGACCTGCTCAAATGCCCGTCTAGGCCCTCCCACCATAATCGTGAGCGTACCCGATCGAGCTCCCCCGTCTCCACCGGTCACCGGTGCATCAAGCCAGGTGACCCCAATGGCCGCGCAATGCTCGGCCAACGCCCGCGTGGTTTTAGGAGAAATGGTGGAGTGATCAACGATCGTCGTACCGGGTCTTAAACTCTTGACAAGTCCGTTGGGCCCCTCGACCACTGATCGGACCGCTTGGTCGTCTGATAACATCAAGAACACGAGTTCGCACGCTTGACCCAATTCGCTTAAACGACTGGCCACGACGGCACCGCGCTCACTAAGGCCTTGGGCCCGCTCATGGGTTCGATTGAACACTATCAATGGATGTTGGTCTAAGAGGCGAATAGCCATCGGTTCTCCCATAATCCCAATTCCCACAAAACCTACGGTTGGCACTCCCCATCACTCCTCAGGCCAAGAATTACGAGTCTTGGTCGGTTTCACCCAGTCGCCGCCAACCGCCGTGAAGAGCCATCAAGTGAGTTTGGCCATGGGGTCCTTGGCTCCCCGCCGGGTAGGTTTCTGGATCCCCTTGGCTCCACGCTTTCAAGACGGGGTCCACAATCCGCCAGGCTTCCTCCACTTCGTCATACCGCGGGAAAGGCGTGCGGTCACCTTGGAGAACCGCCAATAATAGCTGCTCGTACGCGGAGTACTCCATTTCGTGCTCGCGGCGATACGGCGTACTGAGAATGCGCCGCCGGGTTTTAAGCGCCAATCCGGGTTCCTTGGCCCAAACCACCATGTCAATGGTTTCATCCGGCTTCATACGAAATACGAGCCAGTTCTTGTGCCCTTCACCAAATAATCCGCGCGGTACCTCCTTGAGTTCAATAGCCACCTCCGCGTAATCTTCAGCCAGTCGTTTGCCAGAACGGAGATAAAACGGAGTGCCCTGCCAGCGCCAGTTGTCTACCGTCAGTTTTAACGCAGCAAACGTCTCCGTCGTGGAGCCCGGATCGATATGGGGTTCTTCACGGTATCCAGCTACGGTTTTCCCCGCCACAGTTCCCCCCACGTATTGTCCGCGCACCGCATTGTGGTCAACATCTTTGAAGGGACGTACTGCCCGCAGCACCTCTGTCTTGTGGTTATGTAAAGAGTCTGCTGACCAGGTCCCAGGCGGGTCCATCGCTACCAGGGTAAAAAGTTGCATCAAATGATTTTGCAACATGTCCCGTAGGGCTCCCGCATGCTCATAGTAACGCCAGCGGCCCTCCAGTCCCAGGGTTTCCGCGTAAGTAATTTGCACCGATCGTATATGTTCGGCATCCCACATCGACGCTAAAAACCGATTCGTAAGGCGAAAGACCAGCAGATTTTGCGCAGTCTCTTTCCCTAAAAAGTGGTCGATTCGGTAAATCTGATCTTCTTGCCAGCCTTCATGAAGGGCTTGGCGCAACGTTTGGGCACTCGCCAAGTCATGTCCAAATGGTTTTTCTACGACTAAACGTCGAAACCCGTCTGGCGCCCGATTCAGTCCAGCCTCGGCCAAAGCCTGGGCGGCTGTCCCGAAAAGGGCCGGGGGCAGGGCGAGGTAAATCACCGCCGAACCGTCGCCTACGGTTCGTTGCAGGGTTGAAAAGTCACTGCGAGTCAGTTCTCCCTGGTGAAAGTGCAACAGCGCTGAAAAGTCCGACCATCTTTGAGCGGTAAACTCGGGAACGAATTGCCTAAGACCCTCACCCACATGCTCTCTAAATTGATTATCATCCCACTTATCGGGAGAGTAGCCAATCACCGGACTATTCCATTGACCCAGTTCACGCAACCGAAATATGGCAGGCATCAACAGCCGATAGGTCAAATCTCCACTCGCTCCGACAATCACAAACGGACAGTTGGCTAAATTATTCACTATGTTCCCTCCCTCGGCCTCATCATACCAAAATCGAGCTTGAATCGTTTCGGCACCCCAAGAGCGCATAGTGCACTTCGCGCACCCTGCCTGATCCAGCCTACTCGATGGCGGATTGTCTCTGGTTAGAAAAACCTACGATAATCTCTTTCGGTTTTCCTCGATTCCTTCCGGCACCCGCACTCCTCACAGGAGCCCCTGGACTCGCTATAGGGCTCGCCGCGGACGCGGGGGTGGCTTCCGCCCCGTGGACCCGAGATGGGTGTACTCGGCTCCCCATTCAAGATCCCATCTGGAGAAGAATCGTGGGAAACACCCATCGGTGTCCTGCCGGTGGCGCTATCACCCCTTAATTAAGCCGCCAAGTCATTAAACCCCTCCGAACTGAAAAGTTCCCGTTCCACCGCAAGAAACGAGGCACGATTAACCCAAATCGGTCGCTATAGTGGTCTTTGCCAGCAGACGGGTTCCACTAATCTTCTCACGAAAGACCTCAGCCGAATTGTTTACCGGCCAGGCGGAACGGACTTGGTTTTGACGTCCTGATGCGATCCCCTTCGGAAATCCATCACTCCCGTCCAGATGACGAGACACCAGAGCGCGGCGGCAATTGCGAAGGCAACTAGGCCGTAAGACGTTTTTAGAGGATCAGGGGCAGACAAAATCTGAGATACCCGTGACGAAACTTTTACGAGCACGAACGCCGAAATGCCCACCCCGAGCGTCAGTCCGCTAAATAAGCTGATGCCGGACTGAATCCATTGTGAAATCACGCGACGGCTCCCCATAACCGATATCCCAACCGCGATGACGGCCAACCCAAACCACACCCAAGAAAATCCGCCGATTTGGTAGGCATTCCAGTGCTGTGTCCGGGTGACAACCCCTATCGTCAACCACGGTAGAAAGCTGGCCACGATAGCAATGGCCAAAGGCACCGCGCGCATTAGCGCTCCGCCCCTGGTCCAAGATCCTGGGTAAAGACTCGCTCTACAATACGTACAGTATTTTGGGCCCACGCTGTCGCATCCGCATTGGGGACACTTCATGGCATTGTGCCTCCCTTGAAAAGTACTGGCTAATCGCCATGGCAGGCCTACCCAGAAAAGAATCCAGTTCCCCGTCTCTTCTAGGAATCAGCGCTCCGCCGCACCCCCTCCCCAGCCTCGGCTTGCCGATTACGGTCACGAGACCTGGGAAAGATTTGGCACCAATGGGCACCGTCTCTAAGATCGACTACGACTGCCTTCACATCATCCGCTCCCGTGCCCATTTCAACGAAGCCGGTCGCCACCTTCCTTGAATTATCATCCCAATCGTCTGAAATTACAATGTCCGGTTACGCCGGGTCTTCTCGGGGAGCGGGGTTGTATTTTAGCTTGATGTCTTTGAGTGGCACCGATGGCTGATAATAATAACCTTGAGCAATGTCGCAACCCATCTCGAGTAAACGTTCGGCTTGATCCTCCGTCTCCACCCCTTCTGCAACCAGATCTAGTCTCAGGCTTTTGGCTACGGCCACGATCGCTCGAGGAATGGAGTCGCTACGCGAAAGGTCCGATACGAACGCCCGGTCTATCTTAATACGCGTACAAGGAAAATCTTTCAGATAGCTCAGCGACGAATACCCCATTCCAAAGTCGTCGATGGCCACGCCAATCCCATGTCGACGCAAGTCGGCCAATCGGCTGACCACTACATCAGCATTTTTCGACACGATGGATTCCGTTATTTCCATTTCCAATCGTTCGGCCCGCAGATCATGTTTTTTCAGTAAACTCAGCAACCGGGGGATGAATTCAGTGGATTCCAAGCTGGTCACCGACACATTGACTGCTAGTGATGCGGCGTTGGCTCGCCACCAGTGGACTTCACTCACATCGCGGATGGCGGATTCGAGCACCCAGATGTCAATAGCTTCCATGAGACCCGCTTTTTGAGCCTCCGGCAAAAACGCATCGGGCAATACCCGTCCTTCCTGGCCCGACTGCCAGCGAATGAGCGCCTCGATACCCACGGTACGACCTGTCAGGATATCGACTTGCGGCTGATACTCAAGGAAAAACTCCTTCTCCGACATAGCCCGGTGGAGTCCGGAATCCAGATGATAACTAAAAGCCGCTTCGCGTTCCAAGGCGTTATTGAACAGGGAAACGCGGTTGCGGCCTTCATCCTTGGCACGGTACAAGGCCAAATCGGCATAACGCAGTAACTCTTCAGGGTCGCCACCGTCGTGGGGATAAAAAGCCACCCCAAAACTGGCCGTGGCAAACACCCGGCGGCCATCCAGGACCAACCCGTCGGAAAGCATGGCCCTTAACGCTTCGATCCGTTCTTGGGCAAGTAGTCGGGTCTTGGCCGGTGCGAGTACCAAAATAAACTCATCCCCGCCTTGCCGACTTAGGACATCACCCGGCTGGAGCGAACGGCTGATGGATTGCGCCACCGCTTTCAAAACACGATCGCCAAAACCATGGCCCGCACCGTCATTGATCGCCTTAAAGCGGTCCAGGTCGATATAGACAACAGCCACGAAACCCTGGTGGTGGCGCTGATTCTTTAGACTGTCCTCTAAAAACTGGGTCAACAGCCGGCGGTTCGGCAACCCCGTAAGTGGGTCGTGCAACGCCAAATATTCCACTTGACGCAACGAATGCGATAGTTCACCACTCGTAGACGATAAGTCACGGCGCTCCCGCTCCCATAGTTTGTGTTTTTCGGCTAGACTTCCGAAAATAATGCCGGCAACAAAAATCGCGCCCATCGCTGCCGATTTTTCACGTAGCGGAATCGAAAGCCTAAAGGTCTCCACCAACAATCCCACCCCCAAGAGGGTCGGCGAGACCCAGGTGGGGACCACAAATGCGATTAAGTAAAGGCTCAGAGTCGCAACGATAACAAGAAACGGTAAACGCAAATGCCAGCTCGCCGAAATTAAGACACCAATTGCTAACAAGCCGACGCCTAGCCGATATAGCGGCGCTAGCCGCACAATCACTAATGTGACGGCCAACAACAACCACAACCCCGTCCAGGCCCCCGCTGCCGGACGTCCCGATTCCAACAGGTTGAACGCGATAGTCGCTGCTGTCAATAAATAGACGATGGCCATACCCTTAAAAGCCGCCCGCCGCTTAAGCCATGTGAGCAATCGAGTCGCTCCCCGCCAACTGTTATCCGCTATGATTGTACCGCGAGCCTACCGGATCTTCATGATTTAAGCCAGGTTTAGACCTGGGCCGAACTGCACACACCCACTAATCGGATTGCTCCGGCGCTTTACACCCGGCGCATTTCGCCTCCAGGTTGCAAACCTTAGTCTGGATCTAGCGAGGCGAACATGGATAGTAGCCATGCCGGCCAGTCCTTGAGTCCCGGTGCCCGTAATTCTCGAAGGCGTTTCCGCCAACGCGAATTGGCCAATCCATCCCACGAGATGGTGATTGCCATGCTGAATTCACGTCTCAAGTCGTCCGGGCGCGAATCGTCGGTTCATGCGCTCACAGGTAGTCCACGAATTGACCGGTGGTCAGCCCCTCAACGCACGGCTTGGTTGGCGTGCACGCGTTAAAGCGCCGGTACAGATTCTGTTCTGTGCATCCAAAATCGCCTCCATGAGGCGGTCGGTTGACCCGTCGGGTATCGGGGATTCCGATGCCGGACGCATACTCGACGCCTGTGGCGGCACCTCAGGCTTCACCCGATCATCCGGCACGAGGCTTGAGACTGACGAGATATTCGGCACTCCCTGTGTGTCCCACGAATCCATGGTTGCACCACCTATCTGATATTGTTCGGCCTTCGGTTAGCGCGGCCCCGCTAACCGCCGAGGGTCTCGGCTGACTTCTCCCGCGGCCATGGCGAACACACAAGAAAAAGTACCCTCTGTCCCTATTTATGCGCGCATGCGAGTGCGCCCATGGGGTCCCACGGCGGCAAATGCGTCGGTTCTTTCGCCAACGCATTTTGTTCCGCCGACGACAAAAGACGCTTGGGTACCACGATTTGGTACATGTATGCGTCGAACCAGGCATCACTCATGACAAAAAAGCCATCATGGCCGACGTCTTTGCCCCAACTGTTTTCCACTTTCCAACGGGTTGGCTTTCCACTAACCAGATTAACCTCCGATAACAGCCCGGCGTGGGTCATGCGGCTTTCACCGTAATTCAACCGATCTGCCTTGGAAAGATCAAATTCCACGCCGAGGGTCGAGGCATAGTCAAACTGTTCGGGGGCAAGTATTCCACTTTGCCGATCAGACATGGGTCCCACGTCGCACCTAAACCACACCGGTTGCCCTTGGGTTACTTGTTTCAGTGCCAGCTCCTTGAGTCGCTCCATAGGAACGTTTAAGTACAACACCGGTATTCCGCCAACCACGTTCCCCAGATAATCAATCCACCCTAAAGGTCCTAAACATCGGCTTATCCTCCGTCGGCACGTTGATCACGCTAACGTTGTCGTGTAAATCGGCCCCGCCGTACCGATCCCAAAACTCCACCGGTGTCAGCTCGTATTCGCCGTGAAATTTTGCGGCGTCATCTTGATATTCAAAATCAAAGTGCGATGGTGGCTCGCCCAGCATCTCAACCAATAGTTGGTAAGTGTCGTCCAGCATGGCGTCTTTTTGGCGAGACGGATGGCTAACCTGGCGAGCCCGGGCCGCATCTTCTCGGAGTTTCATGGTTTGTAGCTGATTCATCCTTCTCTGGAGTTGCTGGAATGAAATGACTCGGGCATAATCCACTTCGGAACCAGTCCATACTTTTCGACCAAATTCACGAACATGTCCCACTGGCCTCCGTCTTGAAGGGGCCCTTGGAGCAACCACGAAACCAAACGACCTTCTAAGGGCTCTTCTCGTGTCGCTATGACACTCTCCAAAAAGTAGTTGGCCTTTTCCAGTTTGTCGTAGAACATGAGGAACGCCTGAGACATCTCAAAATCCTTCAACTTCAACTCATCCGCCCTGCGCTGGCGCGCCCAATTCAGCCCCGCAAACAACCAGCACCGTCCGCTTTGGTTTTGACTGGTAATCGCACCGGTCGCAATCGCATGAGTAAACGCTTAGGACAATTCGGTCATCCAACTACGGTTCTGCGCCACCGCGTCCACTCCATTTTTGATTATGGCGTGGCTCACCACCCGTCGGATTGGTTCTTTGGCCAGTCGGCCAAATTGCCCTGGGAAATCAAACCTGTCATGCTAAGCTCTGTGGCCATGCGAACTTGCCTCCTCTCCTAGAGCTATTCGCATTGGCCATCCCAATTTTATGACTGGCGGCGGCACCCCCTTATGCTGTGCTTTTGGGTCTTAGGGCGTTACGAGACAATTGCCGCCGTTGCCAACACCTGCTATTACTGCAGGTGGATTCGGGTCTCGGAGGAGGAGTGATCGAACATGAGGTCGAGCCGACCATACAGAGATGCCGATGACATTGCACAGATTAAGACACTTATGCAGAAGACATGGATGCCCACGGCTCAGTGGCACATTGGGGATTTGTCGTTGACAGCGCTGGCATACATGGTAATGCAGATTTGCCACCGATCGCATGGCCAGGACGTGGCAATCCAACGGAATATTAGCCTAAAGCGCTATCCGGCCCAATCGCCCCGGAGGCTTAATGCATACTCGCCCCCAAGAGCTGATGATTAGCGCTCCAAAGCATATCTGCCGCCGCAACACCATTCCGGCCGCGTTCGGCCGATTAATCCGGTCAATTACCATGTTGGGCCAACCGAATGGAGCAGTCTCGCATACTCTCCAGGGTTCCGATATAGGTAAAGGTGCCGGATTCGATTAGACACCGAATACGCCAGAACACCAGCGCATCAGCGGTAATTTGCGGATGGCGTCCGAGACATTCACCCACCAGTCGGACGGCGGGGATGGGCTGGGGAAGGCGGAGCAGGCCTTGCGCCTGCGCGATAATGAAGGGATCCAAATAATCCACTCCCACGGTCTCGACATGGCCGTTTACGATATGGCGCAAGTGGCCGCGGTTCTCGATCAACCGATGCCACCGCGCGACGGCATCGTTCCGAGCGGATTGGGACAGCGGGATGGCGTGATCCATTAATGGCTCCAGCTTATCCAGGACAATCTCTCCGGTATGTTTGATGAAGTACTGGACATCGGCCGTATTATACACACGCGCATAGGCCCGGTTGACGTTAATGACGGACACAGGCACCGTCACCGGCAAATGGGCGAGCACACCTAAGGATCCGGTCACCTCCGCCGGATTCTCCGCGACCCAGATGACCACCGCGTCGTCGGGCGTGCGCGAGCGCAGCCACGCGCGGAACCCCTGCCAGCTCCACCCGAGGCGCTCTAGGTACCGTCGGTCAGGGGGGGCGAGCAGATGGGTCCACCACTGGACGCGATCCTCGGCGGTGGCCTCGCTCAACATGTCACCGAGCGGTCCGGAACTTAAGTCGTCGGTCAAGGCCACGACTGGATCTGGCAGCGCCAATAATTGCATGGATCCTGCAATAGACTCCCCAAACACTACATGAGTTTTCTGCATGTTACACTCCCATTCTCCTAAATCCGACGGACCTCAACATTCGAACGCAACGATGCCTAAGATGGCCGGCCAGGGTGCCATCATTATGGCATCACTATTCCAGCTTGCAACGCGGCCTGACCTTCAGACTTCGAGTTCTGACCTGCCTCTTCCGCATTGTTTCTCGGTTGTTACGAGTAGTCAATCCTTCAGAGACACTCACCCCCACTCCCAGAACCGTGGAAGGTCTACTATCCTAAAAAGACGGTGGGCTCGGTGTACTTGAATTCGACACGATGGTCGGCGTCGAGGCTCGCCCAGGTGCCGTTGGCCAGAGTTATCATGAGATCCGTGTGCCCGAAATCAACATCATAAACGACGGGAAACGAATATCCTCGGGTCGCAATCGTGAGCATGGCTTCGAGCGGATCGTTCTCTGAGAACCCTGTGGCGCTCGGAAAGCGTCCCACCACCAAAGCCGAAATGTGTCGAGACACGCCCATCTGGCGTAACTGCGTCAGATATCGCTCCACCGTCCCCGGTTATATCCGGCCACTATGGGGTGCTGACCAACAGCATCAGGGTGCTCATGTTCCCCGCGATAATTCGACCGGATGCCTGGCCGCGCTTGAGGACCTTCCAGCCCGTAGATGCTTGCAGGGCCCGTACGACTGTCTTCGAGGTCCCACTGCAAAATCTCGTCCGTCCATGTCTCTGACGGCTGCATGGTGTGGCCGTCGGGTGTTGGATCCATGAGAACGTTCGCAAAACTTTCGCGGGCATAGGCGAGCAGTCCACCGCACTCCCCAAACTGCGGAACAAGGGCGGGTCCCATGTAGATCACTAGAGCCGTCCGTGAGACAATGCCCAGCTGCAACGCCGTCACATCGCTGTAGCCTAACACGATTTTTGGATTTTGCGCGACCAGGTCAAAATCCTGTTCATTCAGCAGTTGGTTCGAGTTGTAGCCCCCAATCGTCGGAATGATCGCCTTGACGTCTGGATGACGATACAGGGCATGCAAATCCGATACTCGGTCCTCAATGGTCCCCGCGGTGTGACCCGTGCGCGCCGACGTGTGGTCTCCCTGCATCACCTGAAACCCCATGTCCTCCAAACACGCGATGCCACGCTGCAGCCGTCTCGGACAAAAGGCAGTCCACGGCGAGGCCGGGGACACGATACCCACGGTATCTCCCGGCGACAACTTAGCGGGTTTGACATTTTCCACAATGGACACATCCCATCATGACGATATTTAGTCCCTCTTACTTCTCTGTAACGATCCCAAATCCTTCCTCACTGGGACTTTCCTCTCAACGATGCGGCGGTGCTTGCGGCGCTTTCGCCCCCGTCTGGCAACCTTCCTTCCACGACGACCCCTCCTAACGGCAAGGTCTGCAAATACCTCAGGAATGGGCCTTACGGTGTGAGTGCGCAACGCGATCCCGTATAATTGACCATAAAATGCTACGGTGTGCGCCCCAACCGATAGATCGCCGGGGAAGATACTCGTCCATCGTCCACGAGAGGGGTGGATCAGAATGACAGCCCTACAGCTAGCGCGTCAGGCGCTCCGGCTGGAGTGGATGGCCATCGGCTGGACGATTATTGAAGCCGTCGGTGCGCTCTGGGCGGGAGTCCATGCCCACTCCGTCGCTTTGTCCGGGTTCGGTGCCGATAGTCTGATTGAGCTGCTGTCCGCTGGCATTTTGGTCCAGCGGTTGACCATCCAGGGGCGCGGGGGCGATACCGAAACGGTGGAGGGGGCCGAGCATCGGGCGGCGCGATGGGCCGCCGGCCTCTTGGGCTTATTGGCGCTGTACCTTGTCGGGGCCGCAACGTGGGAACTGCTCGGCCATTTCCGCGAAACCGCGAGTCCCCTGGGGATGATCCTAGCGGCGGTTTCGGTAGGGCTGATGGTCTGGCTCGCCCAATCAAAACGGGTGCTGGGGCGTGAATTGGGTAGCGCGGCCTTGCAGGCCGATGCCGCCGAAAGCGTCGTGTGTGCGTGGATGGCGGCCGCCGCCTTGGTGAGTCTGGTCGCGAATTGGGCCTTTCACTGGACATGGGTCGATCCTCTGGCCGCTTTACTCATCGCCTATTGGGTGGTCCGGGAAGCGCGGGGGGCGTGGGAAGAAGCCCACAAAGAATGACCGCGTCGCTGGTCAAAAGATCTCCGCGACTGGGAGCCGACGTCTCTCTTGATGCAGTGATGCCCCCGTAAGCCCCACACCGGGAGGCCCCAACCGTAGCGGACCTGACAAGCAAGCGCCATGGTGTCTATTCCGACGACTTCACCCCATCGGCATAAACGGATTCTGTATGACGATGTCTCCCATCCGCTTCGCTCGGCTTTTTCCATCGCACGGATGAGGTCCGGCGCTTCCGCGATCGTGATGGGCCACTGGAGATATTGCTGGCAACGTCCCGCGCGCGTACCGAGTCGTGCGTGACTCGGACAACATTGACGCAAAACTCCTGGAGGACTTGGCTACTGAAACATCCGCGGCGACTCGCCCACAACGCCGTGAATAGGCTCTGCGCCCGTTCTCGTTTCTCCAGTGGCGCGGTGCTGTCATGGTCATACAGCAAGACATTCGTATCACAAAACTCAACGTCGCTCATGCAGTTGTTCTCGCGTCAGCCGCCCATGGTCCATGTGGAGCAACAGACCTTCGTGCACGTAGGCGACAGCCCTGGTATACGCCGCCTCATACTCTGCAGTCGAAACGCTTGCAACACGGTCGAGGGATCTCTCCACGACCTCCAGGGTACCTTCCGGCAAACTCGCAATCCGTCGCATCAACTCGTCCCGTAAGGGCAATGGACACCCACCTCCTCGGAATCGTCTGCCTATCCCGATTATACCCTCGCACGGAAGCGCTCCCAAGCAAAGCACACCCATCCAGAAAATTGCACTAGGTCGCTAATCGGCCCGTTAACGCATCAAGGGATTCTCTCGGAATGGCGATAAGTCCTCAAACAATCTATTGCCACTTCGTTCCATTGCTACAGAAACCCCAACTTCGCGAGCTCCAAAAAAGTCTGCCGGATTCGCCGCTACTCCGTTATTTGGCATGGCCTCAAGCACACCGCGAATCGTATACGGAACCATGAGACAATGCTGAGTCTCAATGCCTATCCACCCATCCATGCCTCTTGCAAGCGGTCCCGCGATCCCCCGAAAGCCGGAATGGTAACCAAAATCCGCGGGTTGCCCGCATGGAGCCCATCGATCAGGCAGGCCTCGCGTCCGATCAGAGTCTACCCGGCTCCTGATGGCGGCCCTGTCGTTCGGTACATCCTCGGGTGTTAAATCCAGCCACGACGCTGGGCTTCGCGAACTGCAGCGGCGCGGTTGTCGGCCTGAAGTTTTTGCAGAGCGGACGAGAGGTAGTTGCGCACCGTGCCATGGGTGAGATACAACGCATTCGCAATCGTGTGGATGGGCTCCCCCTCCGAAATACGGCGAAGAATCTCCTGTTCGCGGCCGGAAAGCGGGTTCGGACCCACTACCAGGGCATCCGTCGCGAGCTCGCGGTCGATGATGCGGTGACCCTGAGCAAGACGGCGTACCTGGTCAACCAGGACCGCAACCGGTTGCTCTTTGAGCAAAAATCCGGTCACACCCGCTGCCAGCGCCCGTTCGAGATACCCTGGACGGCCGAACGTGGTGAGAATGGCAAACCGTGTCTTAAGGCCCTTGGATGCCAAAATTTCAACCATAGCGATACCGTCCATCACAGGAAGTTCAATGTCGACTAACACCACGTCTGGGCGCTCTCGCAGTATTAAGGATAGGCCCGTTTGCCCATCTTCGGCGGTACCCACCACCTCGATGTCTGGTTCCTTGGCCATCAGCCGAGCAAGCGCATCGCGGACCAGATATTGGTCTTCGATAATCGCCAGCCTAATGGGCAGCATGGGGTATCCTCCTCGACTCGATCCATGGCAACGTCGCTTCCAGCACATAACCGGACGCCTCATGTGCTGCCGTGACGCTGCCCCCTAATTCACCAAATCGCTCGCGGAGTCCCGCAATCCCCGAACCACCATCCTCCGCCAACGCCGTGTCTTGATGGCCGTTGTCCTCCAACCTAATGGACAGAGCCAAGTTCTCCTCACGCACCATCAAACGGCATTCCGTGGCCCGACTGTGGCGCAGAATATTCGTCACCCCTTCGCGCACGAAGAATCCGAATAGCCGGTTGACTTCGGGCGGCAACTGAAGGTCGCCGAGGGTAGAGACGGCCAGTGCCGTGATGCCAGCCGAGGCGAGAACCCGCTCCGCGTTGCCCCATTCGTCCACAAACGACACCGCCCTCCAACGGGAAACCACGCCCCGAACGTCCCGCAACGCCTCCCGAGCCGTCTGAGCAACATGAAGCATTTCGTCGGCCGCTTCGGGTGCGCTCTCCTCCGCTTGCCGGGCGGCAAGCTCGGCACGCAGCGCCATGACCGAAAGGCTATGGCCAACAATGTCATGCAAATCGCGAGACAGCTTCAACCGTTCATTGACCACCGCCAGCTCACGCACAGCATCTTCAGCCCGGCGCAGCTTGTGAAACAGGTGCCAATAGTCGCCGTAGATACGCATCGCGACAACCAGACCCAAGAAGGGGAGTCCCAACGTCCATAACAG
>JAJZXX010000132.1 GCA_021806205.1 Bacillota bacterium
TGGGGCGGCAACCTCTGGTCGCCGAGTTATTTTGCCGGATCGGCTGGTGGAGCCCCCCTCTCCATCATTCGGGAATACATCGAGCAACAGGACACCCCGGATTGACCCCTACGGGGTCAGCGCCTGGTATCTCCGCCCTGAACGGCGGAGTTTTACGGCGCATCTGATAAATAATCAATTAATTTTCCCGGTTTATTCCGGCAATCGCCCCAAGTGCGAACGGATTTCCTCCGGCACTGTGGACAGATACTCGAGAAAGTGGCCCATGGCGGCCTGAATGGCCACCAAATTGGGGAAATACGTGTTGAGAATGACCTTCTTCTCGCGGTGCCACTTCCACAACCGTTCCACGTTATGGGGGTTTGGAGAATACGGTGGTAAAAAGCACAAACCGAGTTGAGGATGGGCCGCCAAGTAGGGTGCAAGAATCTTGGCGTGGTAAATTTTCGCATTGTCGAGTTATTCCGATATCAGGATAACTCGACTTATGCCGATTGCGGAATTATCCCGACAGGGTTGTCCTGCCGACAGTAAACCGCCTGTTGTGACACCCTTTCTCGACCATGGCTATGTCGCGGAGATCGGCATAATCCCGCGCCACCAAACGGTTCGAAAAGTGTGATCGGCATAAATCCAAGACCAGGTGTATGGTCTGGTCCTGGAGCGTCGGCAGCACGGTGCCTAAGAACACTTGAAAGATTTGGGCAGTGGTCTGGTCCGCTTCGGTAATCACGACTTGGCCCGTCGCGGGCGCGACGGCACCAAAGAGGATGGCGTCCGGGGTTAGCACCCGTTTTGGCTGGCCTTGCAGATACCACGTCGCGCCAATGGCTTGATAGTCACGGATGTGCGCTTCGTCTTGGAAGACTATGATCTCCGCGTCGGCGGCGTTTGTTTTAGCGTGGCGAGTTCCTCCGGACAGGCGGCTTGGCGCGCCGAATCCGCCTGGGCCAACACGTACGTGGGCCGCGTCCAACTAAACCCTTGCCGATGGAGCCAATGACGCAGGCCACCCCGGGACATCGTGATTCCGTACCGATCCCGTACGAAACCTTGGAGTACGCGGGAATCCCCGTTGACCGACACCCCCCCAGCCGACCGCGGCCGGCGAAGATTCCAAGGCGTGGAGGATTTCCACCGCCTGGGGCGGGATTGTGGTCGGCGGCCCGGGGCCATCACGCGGCACGAGCGCGTCCACGCCGCCGGATATCCTTCCCAGACCAATCGCACGGCCATCAGCCGCAAACGGAGCCGGGTCGGCCGCGTTTTTTTCGAGTCGGCGCAAATCCTGCACCGAATATCCGTGGGTGTTCGTGATTTTGACCATTCGACACTCCTCCCGGGCGAAGACCTCGCCGCATCAGGGGTCGAATCCTTTGAGATTAGGTAATTGCAGGAAAATTAATTTGCATTAATATAGTCGTCTGGGGACTAGGGACACAAAAGCATCTTGCCAAACTGCCCGCGCTCAGCCATGCGCCGTTGCGCCGAGGTTGCCTCGGATAGGGCCAGTTCACTGTCAATCACCGGCCGAATCCGCCCTTGTTCCACCATCTGCAACACCGCCTTTAAGTCATCTCGAGTACCCCCATAGGAACCGACCAAACGGAGCTCCTTGGCAAATAGCGACCAGAGGTCTACCTCGGCTTTAGTCCCCGTCAATGTACCGCAGGTCACCACCGTCCCCATGCGCGCTAAGCATTTTAAACTTGTCGCCATCGTATCAGCGCCCAGATGTTCGAATACCACATCCACCCCGCGTTTTCCGGTAATCTCCCGCACCGCGGCCGCCACATCCTGACGGCGATAGTTGACGCCCCATTTGAGACCCCACTCATCCATGGCGTACGAGAGTTTAGCATCGCTGCCGGCCGTGGCGATTACTTGAGCCCCTAACAAAAGAGCTATCTGGATGGCGGCACTTCCTACCCCCGAGCCAGCGGCCCACACCAACACCCAATCCCCCGGCTTAATATGTACTTGGTGTACCAACATGTGCCAGGCAGTGATCGTCGAGAGGGTTACAGCCGCTGCCCCACTGTCCGTGACCGTATCTGGAATGGGCACAAGACTCGAACCAGGCGCCACGACGTACTCCGCATATCCCCCTTGGGACCGCAGTCCGAGAATATCGCTCGAAAGACAGATGTTTTCCTCGCCTTTTAGGCATGATTCGCACTGCCCGCAAAAAAGATAGGGGGCTACCGCCACCCTTTGCCCCATCGGAACATTGGCGAAAGGCCCCAGGGCTTCTACCGTCCCCGCGACTTCCGAACCCGAAATATGCGGCAAGGGAAGTTTGCCCACCGCGCCGGTGCGCGCCATCAAATCTAGCCGATTCACGCCCACCCGAGACACTTTAATGCGAACTTGGCCGGGACCCGGTTCGGGGGTAGGCACATTTCGTTCCACCAAAACCGATTCATCCCCATAATCGTCAAAGACCACAGCTCTCACGACACCACCCCTTTGGCCCGAGTATAGCAAAGCTTAGATGGTAAGCCGTTTAATCTCCGTGGCCAAAGATGGGGCGCGTCCCTTCTTTAGCCATGACTTTTCTCAGCTGGCGCGTGAACACTGGGAGTTGGCTCCCTATAGCTACTCTTGATGCGCTTGCCATCCGGGCGCGAAAGCCAACACTCTCCGAATGTGTCCGGGCCAAGGACAACCTAATCAAACCGACCCAATGGATATGCCTTGGGTCGGTTTGAGTGGTAAGCCTCAGCGTTAGCGTTGTAGCTTCCTGAGTTCTCCCAGCAATCGGTCATTCAACACGCGGATGTGAGTGCCTTTCATGCCGAGTGAACGGGATTCGATGACGCCTGCCGATTCGAACTTACGCAGAGCGTTCACAATGACGGACCGGGTAATCCCCACGCGATCGGCAATCTTCGATGCAACCAATAATCCTTCGGGACCGCCCAGTTCCTCAAAAATATGCTGAACGGCCTCCAATTCGGAATAAGACAGGGTGTCGATGGCCACTTTAACAGCCGCCTTTTTACGAGCTTCCATCTCTAATTCATCAGACTTGGACCGCAATATCTCCATGGCCACGACAGCCGCTGCATATTCGGACAATATAAAATCCTCATCCCCAAATTCCCGCCCAAACCGGGAAATAACCAACGTGCCCAAGCGGTCCCCTCCACCATTGACCGGTACGATGGTGGTAATCTTATTCTCATACAAACACGGCTTGTCATGGAAAAATACGCATTGGCGCTTTTCCTGAGAGACGTTGGCTTGCGTATCATCAATTTTTAATAGCCCCTGATTGTACGCTTGGGGAAAAACTTCGGGCGTCAACACCTCTTTAACCATGACATCGCACTCAAACCCATCCAAGAGTGCATAGCCCAATATTTTCCCCCGGCGGCTCACCACGTACACGTTAGCCTGAATCAGTTCGCTCAACAATTGCGCCATTTCCTCGAAATTCACGGGATGGCCCGCTGACCTTTGCAACAACCGATTGACGCGCCGTGACTTCTCCAACAACTTTTCCACAACCAAATCCTCCTCTAATCGACACCAACTAAAAAATTTTTCACATGGTTATTATATCACGGGTTGGAGGGTACAGACGCAGTACAAATTAAAAATTCAGAGTATATATCGATTGATGTCAATGTTGTCCGCGATCCGGGATAGCCTTTCATCGACGTAGTTATCGGTGATGTTAATATGCTGTCCGGCGAGCTCCGACGCACTAAAGCTTAATTCTTCCAAAACTTTTTCCAGAATAGTGTGCAATCGCCTAGCACCGATATTTTCACTGTCACGGTTCACTTGAAAGGCGTAGCGCGCCATTTTTCGCAGGGCACTTTCGTCAAACTCCACCGTGACGCCTTCCGCGCCCAGGAGGGCTTCATATTGAAATACCAAGGAGTGTTTGGGCTCGGTCAGAATGCGATAAAAATCGTCCTCGGTCAAGGCGTCAAACTCCACCCGAATGGGAAAGCGGCCTTGCAGTTCGGGAATGAGGTCACTCGGTTTGGATACGTGAAAAGCCCCCGCCGCCATAAAGAGGATATGGTCGGTCTTCACGGGCCCGTGCTTGGTCTGGACGGTGGATCCTTCCACTATGGGCAATATATCCCGTTGCACCCCTTCGCGGGAGACATCCGGCCCCCGGCTGCCTTCCGAGTTCCCCGCAATCTTGTCGAACTCGTCAATAAAGATAATCCCTTGCTGTTCGGCGCGAAACACGGCATCAGCGGTCACCGCATCGGCATCAATCAGCTTGTCCGCTTCTTCCTGGGTTAATACCTTGCGCGCTTCCGCCACCGTCATCTTTTTGCGCTTTGTGCGTTTGGGTAAGAGTCCTTGAAACATCTCGCCCAAATTCATCTGATTCTCCATCCCCGGTACGTTGCCCATCATGGGAAAAGCCGGCCCTTGATCTTCCACCTCAATGTCAATCACTTCATGCTCCAAGGCTTTCATGCGCATCTTCTCGCGAATCTTGCGACGTTCTTCATCAATGCGCAGACGATCTTCCGAACTTAACGAATGAGTACCCGTCTGATTCGCCGTGTTGCCGAAAAACATCTCAAAGGGATTGCGTCCCGGTTGTCCCTGAGGATCTTCGGGATAGGGGGCCATGGCCTCGATGATGCGGTCTTCGGCCATGCGCTCCGCCCGTTCTTTGACCTCGTGGCTTCTCTCCTCTTTGACCATGCGAATAGAGGTCTCCACCAGATCTCGCACCATCGCGTCGACATCACGGCCTACATAGCCCACTTCTGTAAATTTGGTGGCCTCCACTTTGATAAATGGCACATGCAACAGGCGGGCCAATCGCCGGGCGACCTCCGTCTTTCCGACGCCAGTGGGCCCGATCATCAATATGTTCTTCGGTGTAATTTCTTCTTGCAATTCCGAATCCAATCGGCTGCGGCGCCACCGATGCCGCAATGCAATCGCTACCGCCCGTTTGGCTTCGCTTTGTCCCACAATATACTTGTCGAGCTCCTCGACGATTCGTGTCGGGGTCAGCAATGATTCATCCATCGGGCGAACGCCTCCCTTAAGTCAGTAAGTCAGCCTATGTCAACGACTCAATCGTCAATTGATGGTTGGTATAAATGCAGATATCCGCAGCAATTTCTAAGGAGCGCCGCACCACATCCTCGGCAGATAGGCCGCTATCCACGGAGACCAAGGCGCGTGCGGCAGCCAAGGCATAACTGCCCCCGGAACCCACGGCGCAAATGCCATCATCCGGCTCAATGACTTCACCGGTGCCAGACAGCAAAAAAAGATTGTCTCGGTCCGCCACTAAGAGCAAGGCCTCCAGTTTGCCCAGCATGCGATCGGTCCGCCATTCGCGGCTTAACGCCACCGCCGCCTTGGGGAGATTGCCGTGGCTTTCCTCCAACTTTCCTTCAAATCGCTCGAACAGCGTTAGCGCATCGGCCACAGCCCCCGCAAATCCTGCCAATATTTTACTATGATACAACCGTCGTACCTTTTTCGCGGTATGCTTCATAATGGTGTTTTGCCCGAACGTCACTTGCCCGTCGCCGCCCAACACGGCTTGACCATTTTTAACAACGGCCAAAATCGTTGTCCCGTGAAACTCCATGCCTCACTCCTCCTCCCTATATTCTACGCCCTGGGATGGGTGTTCTGATAGATGCGGCTCAATTGCTCCTGGGACACATAGGTATAGATCTGGGTGGTGGATAGACTTTCGTGACCCAACAATTCTTGCACCACCCTTAAATCCGCTCCCCCCATAAGCAGATGCGTGGCATAGGAATGGCGCAGCCAGTGCGGACTAATATTGCGGTGCAACGCACTTTTCACTAAAGTAGCCTTGATAATTCGACGGACACTGCGCGTCGACAGCCGACTCCCTCGCGCATTCACGAAAAGAGCCCGCTCGGTCTGACTGGCCAGGAGGGGTCGGCCTTTTTCCAGATACTGGTCCAGGGCCTTTAAGGCATAGCGTCCAATCGGTACCATTCGTTCCTTTTTGCCCTTGCCCATCGCATGAACCAGTCCTAAGTCCCGATCGATGTTCTTGATATCCAGATCGACCGCTTCCTGGCTTCTCAGTCCCCCGCCGTACAATAGCTCAATTAAAGCCCAGTTGCGCAAGCCCAACGGCCCCCGATCTTCCATGGCCGCTTCAATGAACTGACGCATTTCATCGACGGTCAGTACCCGGGGCAACCCCCGGCGAAACCGGGGCGCCAATACCCGCTTGGCCGGGTTCGCTGCGATTTGATTTTCCCGTTCCAGATACCGAAAGAAGCTCCGGATCACGGATAACTTGCGCGCCGCACTGCGCGCCGAGATGCCCCCGGCCCCGAGAAACGCCAGATAGCGTCGGACGGTTCTTGCGTCGACCGACTGCCAAGACCCCGCCCATGCTAAAAATTGATGAAGATCCGTGGCATAGGCACTCAAGGTATGGGAAGAGACTTCGTCGATACTAGCCAAATGGCGCAAGTAGGCCTTGACTAATGGATCGGTGCTCTCAGGCATGCCGGTCCCCTGGTTCCCCGACCGCCTGATTCGCATACCGGCCGAAACCAGGCTTCCCTAAGTTTTCATCCCTAAGTCTTTCGAATGCGCCCAAAAGATCAGGCCGAGAGACTAACCACTCGCGATTATTGCGCCTCTTCTTCAAAACCACACCCCTCCCGAAGGCATACCAAGGTATCTTGGCGCCCACGGCGCCGCATAGCCATCGACGATCCACAGCGCTGACAGGTCTTTTCGGTGGGTCGCCACCAGGTCACAAAGTCACAGCCGGGATAGGAACGACACCCGTAAAAGGTGCGTCCGCGCTTACTGCGACGCACGATCAAATCCGACCCGCATTTAGGACAGATCCCACCCGTTTTCTCGACCAGGGGCTCGGTGTTTTTGCACTCGGGATAGCCGGAACAAGCCAGGAATTTGCCAAACCGGCCGTATTTGATCACCATGGGTTTGCCACATTGCTTACAGACCTCGTCGGTCACCTCGGACGGAACGGTGAGCTTTTCAATTTCGCGATCGGCATGCGCCAGTTCTCGGGCAAAAGGGCCGTAAAAATCTGTTAAAACATCCCGCCACCCGACTTCGGCATCCTCGACGCGATCAAGTCTCCCCTCTACCTCCGCCGTGAACGAAATGTCCACGATTTCGGGAAAGTACTGATAGAGCAAGTCGACCACAACCCCACCCAAATCCGTGGGGTTCAGACGCTTTTGCTCCCGACGCACGTAGTCTCGTTGCAACAGCGTGTCAATAATCGGAGCATAGGTTGACGGTCGGCCAATGCCAAGTTCCTCCAGGGTTTTTACCAAGCTAGCCTCGGTAAATCGCGGCGGGGGTTCCGTAAAGTGCTGACCTGGCGTAAGCTCAGTCACCGTCAACTCCGATTTTTCCCGGACGGACGCCAACGGTCCCTGGCTTATGTCGTCTGGATCGCTTTGGTCTTCGTCGCGAGTAGCCTGATATAAAATCGTAAATCCGGGGTGTTTAACCTTAGAGCCATGCGCCCGAAACCGATGCCTATCGCGCTTCAATTCAATGGTCGTGGCATCGTAAAGCATCGGGGCCATTTGACTGGCCACGAACCGCTCCCAGATCAGGCGGTACAGGCGTAGTTGATCGCGCCCTAGTGAGCCCTTGAGTAAATCGGGATGCCGCGCCACCACTGTGGGCCGAATGGCTTCATGCGCCCCTTGCACACCCGGCCTGACCCTTTCGACGGGTTTCTTCCCGTCCGCCTTCCAGTAAGCTTGGCCGTATTTTGTCTCCACAAAGGTCTTGGCATCGGCCACCGCGACCTCCGCAACCCTGGTCGAATCTGTGCGGATATACGTAACCAATCCCACAGTACCCTCGCCTTTGACGTCTAATCCCTCATAGAGCTGCTGCGCTAAACTCATCGTCCGCTTGACCGAAAATCCCAGTCGGCGCGAAGCTTCTTGCTGTAGTGTCGATGTCGTAAAGGGCGCTTGAGGAAATCGGCGGCGCTCCTGAGTCTTGACCGAGTGAACCTGAACGGTGCTGCCCACCGGCACCGCCTGGACGATGTCCCCGGCCTCTGACTGGCTCACCCTCCCTTTGTCGCCCAACGGCGCCCAATACTCGGCAACGAGCGGCGGTTGGCAATCGGCCGTCAACGTGACGGTGTAGTATTCCTGAGGCACAAACGCCTGAATCTCGCGCTCGCGATCCACAATTAACTTGAGCGCGGCCGACTGGACTCGCCCAGCCGATAAACCGGGCCGCACCTTGCGCCAAAGCAAGGGGGACAGTTGATAGCCCACCAATCGGTCCAATATGCGACGGGCTTGCTGCGCATCCACCAAACTCATATTAATCGGCCGGGCGTGGCGAATCGCATCGGTCACCGCATCCTTGGTGATTTCATGAAATTCAATCCGTTTAGTCCGACCAGGTGCAATCCCCAAAGCCTCGCCTAAGTGCCAAGCGATGGCTTCACCCTCGCGATCGGGGTCGGTAGCCAAATACACCCGATCTGTCTTCTTGGCCGCATCCTTAAGCTCCTTGACCAGCCCGCCTTTGCCGCGGATGGTGATATAGCGGGGCTCAAAACCCCGGTCGACATCGACCCCAAATTGACTCTTGGGAAGATCGCGCACATGACCCATGGATGCTTTGACTTGATAGCGACTACCCAAAAACCGTCCGATTGTTTTGGCTTTTGCCGGGGACTCCACAATAATCAGGGGTTTCGGCTTCGGCACTCGGCCACCTCCCGTTAATAAACGTCCTCATAATATCGCATTATGCCATGCCACGCCAAAGATGCGCAGAGGGGGCTTTAAAGCGTTCGGCAACCAGGACGAGGGCGCGACCCCAAGGCAGAGCCCTTAAAGACGCGCCGGACGGTTAAACCTTTGCCGGGAACAATAGGGGACACCATCGACCGTAGCAGACGGAAGACCCACCCTTAAGAAACTGGGTCTTCCCCACGCGCGCGAGTCTTTTTGCCGCGATCCCAGAGCGTCCAGACGACTGCCAACCCCAAAATCAGGGGAACAATCACGCCATGGTCAATCATGAGGTCCACCCAGTCATGCACAATGAATGAGACAATCGCACCGAACGCACCCAGGGCCATGGCAAACACAAACGGGTCCAGCGTCTTGGCCTGGGCTTTTAGCACCCCGACACTGTGGCGCACCCAGGCCCATTCCAGCCACAAAGCCACAACAATCCCGAGGACGCCTAAATCGGCACCCCATTCCAAATAAAGATTGTGAGCCATGGGCGGCGCAATGACCATCCCACGCACCGGATGCAACTGGGCGAAGTGGTGAAATCCCCCTAAACCTACACCTAAGACCGGATGGCGATGAATCGCTTTTAAGGCATCTTTCCAAATCAATAGGCGCCGGGCCGTATCGATGTGGCCTTTGGGATTAAATACAGCTCCGACGGTCGAGGTTAGCCGTCCTCCGGTAGTCTGGCGGGATAGCGTCGACAGCTTTTTATGACTGATGTCTAATTTGCCCAGAAAGTCAACCAGGATATAGGACAGGATTGGTATGCCAATCGCGGGAAATACAAAGTAACGATGAATCATCTTGCGGCCCCGTACGGCCCAAGCCACAATCCCCATCATCCCAATGGCAGCCACCGAAGCCACCCAGGCACCGCGGGAAAACGAGACAATGACGCTTAAAGACACCAGCGACAATGCCACCCACATCCACCAACGCCGCCCCCATTTGGGGCCATAGGCCATTAAGGCGGCCATAAATACAAACACCATCGACTCAAACCCGCCAAACGGGTTAGGCTGTCCAAACACCCCATCAGCGCGTATATGATACACATCCACGACATTGGCGGCCGGTCCCACTTCAAAAATGAACTGATAGAGTCCATAGATGGCCAAACCCGTCGCCAATAGAAATAGGGCGCCCACAATAATTTTCCAATGTTTTTCCGTCAGCGGGACCTGGTGGACCACAGCCACCAGCACGACAAAGAACTCCAGATACTCCAGAATTTTTATCACCGTCACCGCCGGCGCAATGGCACTCGCCAACGATAGCACCGATAAAACGATGAGAAGCGCCAGCGGCCAGAAAAACGGACCGTTCCACCAAGAGCGCCATAGAGCGATCCCCTGGGCCCGCCAGGTTGTCACCAACAGCCGCACCGCTAAGATAATCGCCATCACATCTGACATATTCACATGGTGATGAAGCACAGTTAATCCGAAAATAAACGGCGATGCCACGATATAAACCGCTAACGCCCCCGGAAGCGATAGGGCTGCTAGCCACACAAAGCCCACACCAAGAGCTGCTATACCCCAATGCGGGGCCACGTACGCCAAGACCACCCCAATCGCCAATAACAGACCCGGTCCCGCAAATCGTTTAACCGGCCCTTGGACCGACCCGATCGCATCCCCAGGACTCTCTAACGGCTGCATCGGTTCCAATTCCCCCTCTTATCCAGATTTCGCTGGGTTTCGTTCCCAAACGCGTAGCCACAGCCCGAGAATACGCACCGTAAGCCAATATACCTAATGATCCGACGCTCGAGCGGCACTAAACATTACGAATTACACCACACTCCTACCATCATATCTCTTTTTTGCCAATAATCCCCGCGCTCCACCCGTTAATCATTCAGACCATTCTCTAAAGGCGTTGATCCTTACGCCGGTACCTTAAAGACCAGCTCGAGACAAGTTGATCCACAGTCACGTCCGCCAAGGTTTTTAGTTTCGTGACTCCGGGCGGAAACACCAGCCGGTCGGTCGACGGATTAGGCACGACCACGCACCAAAGTCCCGCCCGAAGCGCGGCCTTGGCCCCGTGGGGCGAATCCTCAATCGCGAGACACTCATGCCGGTCCAAGCCCAAACGCTGGAGAGCACTGAGATAGACGGCCTGATCGGGCTTCACCCGGGCGACATCGTCCGCCGAGGCTATGACATCAATGGACTGCTGGAGGTTGTATCGCTGGGCATAGTCCACAATCCATCGCCGACCGGAGCTAGACGCGATGGCTTGCTTGAATCCCGCTATTCGCGCCGCATCTATCAGCGCCCGGACCCCAGGACGCAACGGAGCGTTCTTTAACTGACTTCGCATCAACTCCCCAATCCTACGGAATGCCTGAGGGCGGTCGACCCCTCCCACCCGGCTCTGCAACACATCGACCAGGTCAAAATCGGTCACCGTTCCCACCATTTTTGCCCAGAGGGAGGACTCCACCGAAGTGCCGTACTCCCGAAAGAGCAAATTCCAGGCGTCAAATTGCGGTGTCTCCGTATCCACAATAGTCCCATCAAAATCCCAGATAATCGCTTTTAACATGGCGCAATGGGTCGGATTACCCACGGCCCCATCACTTGCCGGACTCATCAGCTCTCACCCATCATAAATCTTACCGGATCCGTCAGTGGTCCGACAATTGCCTAGATCACGTCGACATAATTTACGCGCCAACAGGACACACTGTCTTTTATGCTGGACATACTGCGAACCCTATGTCTATGAGGTGGCTTTCGTGAACTGTCCTGCCTGCGGCAGATTAAACCAAGCACACGCCCGTTTTTGCCGATTCTGCGGTGCCTTATTGAATCCGCCGCAGCGGCGGCGTTTCAAGTGGGGTCGGGCTTTCCTATTGGCATCGGGCCTTTTTTTGGCTGGGATCGCAGTAGGCCTCATGGGAATAGCAAACCACTTACCGTCCGTCAACCACTTGGTCAGCCAGTTTCAACAATCGCCGACCTCCTTGGTTTATGATCAATCTGGAGCAGTCATTGCGCGTCTGGGAGGCCCCGAACGCACTGTCACCCCGTTTAACGCCATCTCTCCCTGCCTCAAAGAAGCGGTAGTGGCCATCGAGGATCACAATTTCTATCACAATCCCGGCTTTGACATCAAGTCAATCGTTCGGGCCGCCTTGGTCGATCTCATTCATCGCGCCCCCGTTCAAGGGGCCAGCACCATCACCGAGCAACTCGCCAAAAACCTCTATTTAAGCGACCAAAAGACACTGACCCGAAAAATCCGGGAGTTTTTGATCGGGCTGGAATTGGCCACGCACTATAAAAAAAATGAAATTCTCGATATGTACTTAAATGCCGTCTACTTCGGTCAGGGCGCAGACGGGGTCGGCGCCGCCGCACACGTCTATTTCGACACCACTCCCGCCCATCTCACCCTGGCGCAAGCCACGCTTTTGGCTGGGCTACCCCAGGCCCCCTCTCTGTATGATCCCTTAGTTAATCTCAATCTGGCAAAACAACGGCAAGCCCAAGTGGTCCAAGCCATGGTTCGCTATAGGGACATCAGTCCCAGCCAAGGCCGACAAATTCTTAGGATGCCGCTTCATTTGAGGCCCCAGTCCCCCCCTCACTCCCAGGGTGGCTATCCCTATCCCTGGTATATTGATCGCGTGGTTAGCGTCCTGATCCAACAGGGCTTTACCATGAGCCAAGTTTTGCACGGCGGGCTTCACATCCATACGGCCCTGCGTCCCGCGGTCTACACCCTAGCGCAACGCGCAGTAGACCAATGGATGAATAAGAACTTTGGGAAATCCTCCCGCCTCTATCCTGATCATCAGGCGGCAGCCGTGGTCGAAAACCCCCATAATGGCCATGTCTGGGCCATTATCGGGGGAAGGAACCACTTCACATTCCTACAAGACGATTTGGCGGTCACGGGGATGCGCTCAACCGGGTCTGCCATCAAACCCTTGCTGGATTATGCGCCGGCACTGGTCCAAGGCTATACCCAAATGTCGGTGCTGCAAGACGTTCCGATTTTTCGCCATGTCGGCGGCCAGGCCTGGTGGCCCAGTAACGACAATCACATGTATCGCGGTTATATGGACCTTAGGGATGCTTTAGCTATCTCGGATAATGACATTGCCGTCCATCTGTTAAACCGGGTGGGGTTAGGGTTTGCCATCCACTTTTTGGAACACCGCTTTGACATCACGGTGCCCCCGAGCCAGTCGCATAGTCTCGGTTCCGCATTGGGGGTTGACACCAATCTGCTTGCTCTCACCCGGGGATACGCGGCCCTCGACAACGGGGGGCGTCTAATCCAGCCGGTGTTTGTGACCCGGGTCGCCCGCAATCACAAGACGCTTTGGTCCGATCATCCTCCGGTTCGCCAAGCCGTCACGAAGGATCAAGCCTTTATTCTGACCCAGATGCTCCGCCGGGTGCTCGACCCCCGTCCCTTGCCGTCCATTGGTCCCGAGTCTTATACCACCGGGTATCGGTTGGGCATTGGCCGTCCCGCCGCCGGTAAAAGTGGTACCAATAATAATGAAGCCGATGCCTGGTTCATGGGTTATGAGCCGCAAATGACGGTGGGGGTGTGGGAGGGCGACCGCCTTGGGGAGATAGCCCAGCCGTATACCCAATCGGGCAATGGGCCTGCATACGGAGCCGTGGCCTCCGGCCCCATTTGGAAGCAAATTATGCAATCCGTCAATCAGTCACTCCATCTTAAGGCACGGCCCTTTGCGCCTCCGCCGGGGGTGAGCTATGTCAACAAAATCAGCATCACGTCGGGGGACCGTCCCAGTCCCTACACCCCCGCCAACGAAATTCAGGGTGCTTGGTTTATCAACGGCACCCAGCCCCACGCGATCGATCCCACCTGGATCCCCGTGCGTGTCCAGGCGTTCCACCCGGGAAGGCTGTGGCACCCGGGCTGTGGACCATTCGTTAAGGAGACCGCCCTCAAACCAGAATCCGATTGGCACCCGGGTGTCCCGCGGCCATGGGATGCGTGGCAGTGGCCGCCCACCCTCACGTGTCAGACGCCCGGGCCATCCAGGCCTGGCCACCCGCATCCGGGACCCAAGCACCTCCAGCATCAACACCACGGCCACTACCCGAAGAACTCCCCCTAGGAACTAGAATTCTCCCGGGGTCGGACGGAGCTCGCCTCGGCGTCAAAGCGGCTTTGAGGTAGCAAAATCCGTTAAGAGCCGCTGAATTTGGATAAGAGGTTCGGCCCAGGGATTCACATGGTCCCATTGCATGAGACCTTCCAAGTGGGGAATGGAAGGGATTGCGCCGTCATTCCGGGACGCTTTTAACTCGCCGACCGCGCAAGCCAGTTTGTCTAACGCTTGACTCAGCTCCTCCGGACGCATATCGTGCGGTACTCGCGCTAAGGTTACCGCCACCATGCGGACGTACCCACTCAATGCGGCATATATCGCCAATCGATGCGCGATGCGCGGTCGCCGATATCCCCAGGTCAAAGGCGGCGTTACCGGGTCAGCCACTGTCACGAGTCGGCGGTAGCGATCTTCCAGGGCACGGACCAGCGGATCGAGTTCAACGCCGACTTGAGACTCGCCGGCCACTTGACTGGCACGGACCAAAAAGGTTTGCAAGTCGTCCAAAAAAGCCTGGCGGGCTGCTTGGACCGTATCACGCGTCGAGAGCGGCAGGATGACCAGTGCCACCACGAGTCCCGCCAAGGCTCCCACCATCGTCTCTTCCAGGCGCAAGATCATAAATTGAGGAGAAAATTCGTGAAGCACGCTATAGAGTTCACCTAACATGATCGTCAAAAAGAAAACAAAATACACGTAGGACACCCTCTGCCAATATATCCCCATAAACACAGCCAGTACAATGGTTGTCACGATGAGTCCGGTATGACCGGCCGTCCATCCGGCCACGACTACCGCCGCGACAAGCCCCGCTAGCGTACCCACCACCCGGTTAACCCCTTTTAAGACCGTCTCCATCCGGGTGGCGGTCCCCGCCGACATAATAAACGCCGCGATCACGGCCCAATAATAACGTACCGGGGACAGCCAGCGTCCAAATAGAATGGCGAGCGTTCCCGCCATGGCCACTTGAATTGCCTGACGCCAAGGGAGGGACAGCCGGGCTAAAGGGTTCCAGGGGGTTCCACTAGCGGGGAGGCCCTGGGCAATCGCCGGCGAACCGGGGAGACTCTCCATAATTAATGGCGCAATCGGTGAAAACTCGCCTCCCTGATCTTTCATCCCGCTCCGGTCTCCCAACCATTCATTCTCAAAATCCAAGGCCAAGAATTCGGCGGCCGCATTAGAAAAGTCGATGGCAGAGTCTCGTCCGGGACCATCTAGATCCTGTAGATGGACCAACACTTGAGCTGCCCGCTGGGTGTCCGCGTGTGCTATCGCCCCGGCTACCGTCGCCCCAAGATCCAACGCATCGTCTGACCGGGTGTCGAACAGCCTGGAGGCGTCTGACACCATGCGATCCAGGAGATATTGCACTTCTAAAAGGAAACGCCGCACCGCCAAGGCTGATCCACCGACGGGCAGTGCCGTCGGATTGGCAAGCCATCCTTCCACCATCAGTGCACTCTCCGACAACTGACCGGTCTTAAGGCGCAGGGATAAGCGTAATGGCCCCTCGTCCCCGATCGGTGCCCTCATATAGTCTTCAAGAGCTCCGGCGACCCGGCGGGCTCTTAACCAAAACGACGTCAGCGTGCGGTGCAGCGTCCGTTGTGGGGGGGTGGCCAGAATCGTGGTGGACAACAACAGAATCCACAGCGTCGCCGCAAGAACGGCCGCCATCAAAAACGGAAACTGCAACCAAGTGGAATGAGTAAACGAAGCGAAAAAGTAGCCCATCCACATCATAAAGCCGTACTGGAAATAGGCCGGGCCCAATCGGCGGATAGCCACAGCGATAAACATGACAACGACAAATCCCGCCAGCATAAAATCCGTACGGGGTCCGACGCCAATTCCTCCTGCCTCACCCAGCCCCAACGCCACCGGAAACAGTGCAGCGGTGCGCACTTGGCCCCAAACATTTGATCCCGTAAGCGCCAGACTCCCCACCATAGCTACGACCGCGCCCAGCAGCATAGCGACCACTACACCTAGGCCCCTTATTCCCAAAAAGTGCGCCAATAATGCCTCGATTCCAAGGCCGGTGGCCATCGCCACGGCAGCGCGAAATGCCACTCGAAATCGGGTAAGGCCCGGGTCCGAGGCCACTAGCCAATCATAAATCCTCAGGATTTTTTTCCGGATAATATCGCCTCCGTACATGGATCATGCCAAGGAAAATTAGACGGACCATGCTAAAGACGAAAGAAGGTTAGAGGCGAGCCTTCACAGGCACATGCCCCCCTTTATCGTCCAAAAAGTCCGCGTTAAGGCGCTGCGATCGCAAACAACGGATCTCCCTCATTGATAGCCAATGGTGTACGGTAAATAAGACAACCCCGTTTTCCGATAGAGTCACCGAGATCGCGAGGAACATTCGCCGACCAAAGCACACTATATCTCGCGATCGGCCTCGGTGCATCCATTCTACCGGCGTGGATACATTGTGAGAAGTCATCATGGGAAAATGAGGCGGTCCCTCTGCCGCACATACCCCGACGGCGGATATTCCCGATGCATCGATTGACCGGTACGTGGCGGCACGAGGGATTCGGAACCAAAGGTCTGTGGCGCCGCGGCTATCAACGCTTACAGAAGCCCTCACGCCCCAAAAACCTATGGGCAACGCCTATGGCTAAAGCCACGAATTTGGTGCCCTTGATAACTAGACATTTTCCGTTCAGTGGGATCAAGGCCCTACGCCACGCCCCTGTCGAGTAGCCCGCAGGCGCCGTGGTTTAGGTGGACTGTCGCTCCGTTTCCGCCTCGTTCGATTGACGGTGCCTCAGTACGCCACCTTGCCCGATTTCCTGCATCCCCTCTAAAATTCCGTACGGCGGGGGCCGGGTAGACCGGAGGAATTTCACCTCCAGACACCAGTGCGTCCCAGAATGTATTAAGGCTCTTTCTCAAATTGTCGGTGAGTAGCTGGACAATTAGGGCCGCATTCATTATGATAGGATAAAATGTTAACGGAAGAGGTGGTTCTCGTGGAGACCAAAATGTGGTCGGACGTGCTGACCTCGG
>JAJZXX010000046.1 GCA_021806205.1 Bacillota bacterium
GAGTTCGTTTCCAAGGGTGAGGTCTTGTTTGAAGTGATGACAGACAAAGCGACGTTTGAAGTCGAGGCTGCGCATAAGGGGTACCTCCGCGCCATCGTTGCCCAGGCAGACGACCTGGTGGCGGTGGGGAAGACCGTTGCATGGCTAACTGACCAAGCCGACGAGCCGTTCGAAGAAGAAGAAGAAGACGCCGCCGAGTCGGCCGAAGGCGAACCGACCTATTCCAATCTAGCGGTCAATCCCGATACGGCAGACGGCTCACCTTCTGCGAAAGGGCAGGCAGTTCGTGTGAGTCCGCGCGCGCGACGGTTGCTTGAGCAACACGGCATCGCGATTGCTGCTATCGCTGCGGCCGTTCCGGGACGACCCATTGACGTTGCCGATGTTGAAGCGTTCCTGGCCACTTCAACAGCTGGGGACGATGCCGGTCGGTTGGTACGGCTGACGGGCATGCGGGCCACTATTGCCCGGCGCATGGCAGCGACCGCGGCGGTGCCTCAGGTGACAATTCAGGCCTACGTCATCGTAGACAGACTGCTTGAGCTTCATGGACGGGTCAAGGAAGGATCGAGCGGGATCGGGATTAGCCTAACTGACTGGATTGTGAAGGCCGTTTCGATAACTCTTGGCAGCCACCCGGAGATGAACGCCTGGTTTGGGACCGATGGAATTCGACAATTCTCGCATGTGAACATGGGACTGGCAGTGGATACACCGGCTGGATTGGTGGTTCCGGTGATTCGGCGGGCGGACCGCTTGAGCTTGGCCGAAATTGCGGAGCAGCGGGTACGTATACGGGATCTGGCGTTGTCCGAGCGGCTACAATCGCAGGATTTGGACGGCGGGACCTTTACCGTGTCCAATCTCGGCGGATACGGCGTCCAGACGTTTACGCCCCTGCTGAATCTGCCGGAGGTCGGCGTCCTTGGGGTGGGGGGCATGGAAACGATTGTTGTGGTCGACGGGTCCCAGTTCAAGTCGGCGCAACGTATGGCCTTCAGTTTAACCTTCGATCACCGCGCCGTGGACGGCGGGCCAGCTGCCAAGTTTTTGCACGAGGTGAGCGAACTGTTAGCAGATCCACCGGAAACCTGGATCTGAACTCGGGGGCCCGGTGAAAAACCGGCAAACCGGGGACCGATGGTAGGTGGGTCCGTAGCCTAGTCAGAGGAGGGAGAGGTATGACCGAAAGCCACGAAGCCGCTAGCATAGAGTTGGTGGACGTCGAAAAGCGATTTGGCGCCGTGCAAGTGCTTCACGGAGTCTCTTTCAAAGTGTACCCGGGAGAGGTTGTCGGACTGGTTGGGGATAATGGTGCCGGGAAATCCACGACGGTCCGCATTATCTCTGGTGCATTGCAGCCCGACAGCGGCGAAATTCGTGTGAACGGCAAGAAGGTGCGGTTTGACTCGCCGATTGTGGCGCGTCGGGAGGGTATCGAGACTGTATACCAGGACTTAGCTCTCGCCCCTCATCTGTCAGTGAAGGCCAACCTGTTCTTAAACCGAGAAGAAATCCGGCCCGGTCTGCTGGGCCGACTAGGCTTTCTCAACGAACGGCAAATGGACCAGGAGTCGGTCGACAAACTTAATTTATTGCACATCAATATTGCATCGATGGATCAAATCATTCAAGAACTGTCTGGCGGCCAACGCCAAGCCATAGCGGTCGCGCGCGCGGCTTCCTGGGGAAGCCGGTTGGTGATCTTGGACGAGCCGACCGCAGCGCTGGGTGTGGAGGAATCTCGGATGGTGTTAAATCTCATCCGCCGTGTTCGCGACAGCGGGGTCCCGGTTCTTTTGATTAGTCACACAATGCCCCACGTGTTTGATGTCACTGATCGCATTATTGTTCTGAGGCAAGGCCGCGTTGTGGCCGGCGCCGTCACCCGCGAATGCACTTTGGAGCAAGTCATCATGTGGATCACGGGAGGCCAGGCCATTCACGCTGGATAGGAGGGTGGACATGACAAATGACGAGGCACAGCAGGAAATAAGCAGAGCGGCTGCACCACGCCGTTCCAGGTTTGTGAAGCACCTCAGGGGGATGTGGATTCTCGGAGTTTTACTTGCCATGGTGCTCATTTTTGGCATCTTGGCCCCAGGGTTTCTCTCCCTGCAGAACTGGGTGAGTACTTCGGTTTACGCGACAGAGACGCTGTTGTTAGCGGTTGGAGAAACGTTTGTGATTGCCACCGGTGGCATTGACCTGTCGGTGGGATCTTCACTGGGATTAAGCGCCATTACGAGCTCGATGGTGATGGCGGCGTTGGTGGCGCACCCAGGGGTGGGCATCATACTAGGCAGTTTGGTGGGGCTTCTAACCGGGGCCACGGTGGGCCTGTTTAACGGCATCATCATTACTAAACTGCGGATTACTCCCTTCATAACTACCTTGGGCATGCTAGGAATTGCCTCGGGACTTGGATTTTTATTGAGCGGGGGAACAGACATCACCAATATTCCGGCTGCCTTCAGCAATTTTGGCGGCTATGTATTTGCCAACTTCCTGGGAATGCCCGTATTGGTGACCGCCGTCGTTGCCGTGGTGAGCGGCATTTTCTTGGCCAAAACCCGATTTGGGCGAAGGACCTATGCGATTGGCAGCAACCGCGAGGCGGCTCGCGTTGCGGGAATCCCATTAGACCGGCATCTCATCAAAATCTATACCTTGACAGGGGTTTTGGCGGGCGTGGCGGGGTTGCTCAACGTGTCACGGTTTGCCATCGGCTCGCCCACGGCTGGGCAAAACGACGAATTGAATGCTATTGCGGCAGTGGTCATTGGGGGGGCCAGTCTATTCGGAGGGGAGGGGACCATCTTCGGCACCACCATTGGAGCCATCATTGTGTCCATGATTGTTACGGCATTGGTTATTCTTAATGTTCAGGCATATTGGCAAATCGTGGTGACAGGGGCGATCATCATCATCGCCGTGTACCTGGATCAGCTACAACGACAACGGGCAGCAGGTTGATTGCGATGCCCATCAAACAAAGTGAAAGGATGATCAAGATGAAGCGGAAAAATAAGCGGATGAGCAAGGTTGTGACTGCGGCCGGAGCCATTGCTCTTACGATCGGATTGTCAGCGTGTGGAGCGGGGAATGCGACCGGATCGGCCAGTGGTTCCCATCACTACACGATTGGGTTCATTCCGGGTATTACTACTGACCCGTTTTACATTTCGATGGAGGCCGGGGCTAAGGCAGAGGCCAAAAAGCTCGGGGTCACGCTTGATTGGACCGGGAACACCCAGTGGAGTTACACCGCCCAGGATCCGTATATTAGCGGACTCATTGCCAGGCACGTCAATTTCTTGGCGGTGGCACCGGACGATTTGCATGCTAGCATTCCTGCGTTGAAGAAAGCGATAAGTGCCGGTATTCCTGTCGGTACGGTGGACACCACGGTAGCCAACCAAAATATACTGAAGTTCATGATTACATCGAATAACGTGAAAGGAGGGGCTTACGCGGCTCAGTGGATCGCGAAGAAGATCGGCTATAAGGGCGATGTCGCCGTCATTAACGATCAGCCGGGTATTTCGACCACGGACCTACGCAACCAGGGGTTTGTCAGCCAGATCAAAAAATATCCTCATATCAAGTTGGTGGCGGATGTGTATACCAATAACCAGCCGTCCGTTGCCGAGGCGAATTTGGAAAGCATTCTGCTGGCCCACCCCAATGTCAAAGCGGTTTACGCGGTGAATACCCAGACCGGAACCGGTGCTGCGGATGCGCTGGTGCATTTGGGACGGCAACAAAGCCTGCAACACCCGTCTCCCAACAAGGTGTGGCTCATTGCGTATGATGCCGAGCCGCCGGAGGTGACCGATTTGAACAACGGCTCGATTCAAGCCTTGATCGTGCAAAAACCGTATCTTGAGGGCCAAATGGCCGTTAAGTACGCTTACGACTATCTTACGGGCAAGAAGAATCTGATTAAGAAGACCAATTACCTTACCAACATCCTGGCCACGAAAGCTAACGAATCGTCGACATCTAAATGGTTTTATCGGTAACGTGTCAAGGCGCGCGCCGACGTGTGGACGTCCCCGTTTGGCGCGCGTCATCTTTGGGGCTGGGAGGGGAAAGTTGTGGCGTATGTCGTGGGACTCAACAGTGGATCTTCTTTAGATAGTGTTGATGCCGTGTTGCTGGACATGGAGATGGATAATCAGGGGCTTCCCCAACTTAACCGGGTGGTGGCATATCGCGAGTATGCCTGGCCTGACTCAGTCCATGCGGATGTTCTTCAGGCCATCAATCTGAATCTGGGAATCGCCGCGCTGTGTCGTTTGAGTTTCGTAGTGGGGGCCACTTTTGGCAAGTTTGTCAATGCCCTTTTACAAGAGTCCGGGGTTGACGCCAGTGAGGTGGAGGTAATCGGGGTTGATGGCCAGACCATTTATCAGGAGCCCCCGGAATCCTCCAAGTGGACGGGACAGGAATTCGATGACCCTATCGCTTCGTTTCAAGATGGCCGCCTTGGCGCGACGCTGCAAATTGGAGAAGGAGCAGTGGTGTCAGCGTTGACAGGAATCCGAACCGTGACTCATTTTCGTCCGGCGGATATGGCGCTTGGGGGGACCGGCGCGCCCATTGAAGAATTCTTGGATTACGTGCACTACCGTCATCAAGCGCCTCTCATCACGCTGAATATTGGCGGCATCGCGAACATCCACGCCATTCATGCTGAACGCGAAAAGACCATGGCATTTGACACCGGTCCCGGCAACATTCTCATGGACCGTCTGGCACGGGACTATTTTGGTGTACCTTATGATCGAGACGGAGCGATTGCCCATTCCGGTGCCGTGCACGAACCCATGCTTCATACGCTGCTGCAGCATCCGTTTCTGAAGAGAAAACCGCCTCGCAGCGCCTGGCGCGAAGACTTCAGCGACGCTTACTTGGCGAACATTCTGGAACATTACCGCGACGTTCCCAAGGAAGATATGATGGCCACGTTGGCCGAGTTCACTGTGGTAGCGATTGTGCGGGCATTGCATCAAGTTCCATTCTTAAGCCAAGTGAAATATCTGGTGGGTAACGGTGGGGGGGTGCTTAATGGTGCGTTGACCGGGCGTTTGGCCGAATTGCTTCCGGAGCATATGCAGTTCGTGCTATCCGATCACTTCGGCATTCCGGCGAAGGCTAATGAAGCCGCTAAGTTTGGCGCGTTAGGTTATGCGAATCTGATGGGTGTGGCGGCAAACATTCCCCATGCGAGTGGGGCGCGCGGGCCAGCGCTGTTAGGAAAGTTACATTGGCCGCCCGTGTAGTCCCCAGGGTCGGATCCATGATGGTGATCGATGCGCTGGGAATGCAAATGGATTATGGCCCAGCCCTCGGCACCGGATTACATATCGGCTCGTGGGCCCCCAGCACTAGGATCGGACCCGCGCCGGGAGAGGGTGGTTCGTACGTACGGACATCTCATCAATGGGCCAGAAGGCGTAAGGGCTTGGTAGCGTGTCGGGCGGATAGATAATAGAATGCAAGGAGGTCTTGATAGTGGCCCTGTATGTGGATACGGCACTGGAGCAAGAGGTGCGGAATGCGCTGGCGCTTGGGGTGGTTGCGGGTGTTACGACCAATCCGACCTTGATAAAGCGAACGGGCCAATGCGAAGAGGATGCACTTAGGGAAATTGCCAGACTGGAACCGAGCCAACTATTTGTCCAATTGGCAGGGAAGACCGAGGCCGAGCTTACAACGAATCTGACCCGGATTCGCCAGCTCTGCCCCAGCACCGCTTTAGTGTTCAAAATAACGCCAACCTGGCCAGCAATTCGGCTGTGTGCAAGGTGGCATGAGCGCGAGGATTTTTTGGTCACGGCGGTGAATACTGTTGAGCAAGCTTATGTGGCGCAGGAGGCGGGGGCCAAGTATATCGCGGTCTACCTGCATCGTTACCGGCTGCGTCACGGATCATGGCCACCGGTGGATGAAATCAAGCGCATGACTCAGGGGCGCCTTCGCGTGATGATGGCGTCGTGCCATGACATTGCGGAAGTGCGGTGGTCGCTGGTGAGCGCTTGCGATGATATTACCCTGCCACTCTCGACCATTCAGCCTCTGCTTTTCAGCAAAGACAGCGAGGACGACATCATGCGCTTCGATCAGGACCTGATCCGCAGTCCTCGCCATTAGCGCACAGGAGGTAGCCCATGGGGCCACAATACATTTTAGCGTACGACTTAGGCACCACAGGCAACAAAGCCGTCCTGGTTGACGACCGGGGCAACCTGGCGGCCAAGGCCTTTTCTCCCTATCAAACCTTTTTTCCATTCGCCCCGGCAGTCGAACAGGACCCTTGGGAATGGTGGCATTCCATGGTGGATGCTACCCAGCAACTCCTGGGAACCAGTCGTGTCAACCCGCGAGAGATTCATGGTATCAGTTTTAGTGGGCAGATGATGGCGGCGGTTCCGGTGTCCCGGGCGGCAGAGCCCATCGGCCGGGCTCTGATTTGGGCGGACATGCGCGGGAGTTTGGAGGCATCGCAGTTGGTTGATCGCCTGGGGTCGACGCCTCTATACAAAATTCTGGGGAACCGTGTCACTGCCAGTTACTCCGCCGCCAAAATCCTGTGGATCCGTGCACACCAGCCGGACCGCTTTTCCCGGACGTACAAGTTTTTGCAGCCGAAAGACTTCATTGTCGCCCGAATGACGGGGAATTTCGTCACGGACTTTTCTGATGCGTGCGGAACGAACCTATTTGATGTGACTCGGCTTCAATGGTCAGAGCCGATTTTGCAAGCGGCAGAACTAGATCCATCGCTGTTGCCGGAGGCCCGTCCGTCCACCGCCGTGGTGGGAAAATTGTTGGATTCGGCAGCGGCGGCGCTGGGGTTGGTCGCAGGAACCCCGGTCGTGATCGGGGGTGGTGATGGGGCTTGCGCTGCAGCGGGAGCAGGCGTGATTGAAGAGTCGAACACCTACCAATACCTGGGGTCGTCGTCATGGCTTGGCACCGCGTCTCCCAAGCCCTTGCTCGACCCAGATGCCCGCATCTTCAACTGGGTGCATGTTGTGCCGGGACTGTACGCACCCACTGGCACAATGCAAGCGGGCGGCGCGTCCTTCCAATGGTTGAAATCTACGTTGGATGTTGAATCCACCTTTGAACTTATGGACGCTGAGGCGGAGCAGATACCGCCCGGAGCCAATAGCCTCATTTTCTTGCCGTACCTGATGGGTGAGCGAAGTCCCGTCTGGAACGAAAAGGCTCGAGGTGCATTTATCGGGCTTACCATGAAGCATTCTCGGGGCGCGTTGATACGGGCGGTGATGGAAGGGGTGGCGATGAACATGAAGGGTATTCTTGACGCATTCACCGACCAAATGCGGGTGGAAGAAATCCGAATCATCGGTGGAGGCGCTAAGAGTCGCTTATGGGCGCAGATTTTCTCCGACGTTTATGGGCACCGGATGAGGATTCCTGCCGTTCTGGGCGAAGCCACTGCCTTAGGGGCGGCTGTGACCGGTGGGGTTGGCATTGGCTTATTTAGTGATTTTACCGCCGTGCGTCGCTCCATCGCGACGGACTCTATCGTGACACCTGACACCGATGCGCATCACGTCTATAGACGGTTGCAGGATATCTATGAGGATGCCTATCGCGCCTTGATCGTTACCTTTGATCGGTTGAGCGCATTGCCGAACGATATTGAATAGGATGGGGGGCACATGCGTGGAACGGGAATTTGATGGACAAGTGGCGGCGGTGACCGGCGGTGCCAACGGAATTGGGGCAGCGGCGGCAAGACGTCTTGCTGCCGGAGGCGCGACCGTCCTCATTTTGGATATGGATGAAGCCGGGGCTAAGGTGGCGCGTGAAATTACGCAAGCGGGCGGACAGTCTCGGTTTATGCTGGTTGATCTTCGCCAGGAGAGCGCGGTGGAGGAGGCATTCTCGGTCATTTTAAAAGAGACGGGGGGTATCGACCTTCTTCATTGCAATGCGGGCATCCAGCGGTACGGGACGGTGACCGAAACCAGTTTTGCCTTGTGGAACGAGGTGTTCAGCGCCAATGTTTCCAGTGTTTTCCTCACCTGTCGCCACGCGATCGGGCAAATGGCCAGAAAGCGGGCGGGCGCCGTTGTGATTACGGCGTCGGTGCAAGCTTTTGCGTCCCAGGCAGGCGTGGCCGCATACGCGGCCTCGAAAGGAGCTTTGGTGTCTTTGACGCGAGCGCTGGCAGTCGATCATGCCGCACAAGGAATCCGCATTAATGCCATTGCCCCAGGATCGGTCGACACGCCCATGCTGCGGTGGTCAGCGGACGTGGTGGCACCGGAAACCAATCAGAATGAGGTCATCAATAACTGGGGGCAAAGTCACCTGCTTGGACGTGTGGCCTACCCGGAGGAGATTGCCGAAGTGGTCGCCTTTTTGTTAAGCGCCCGTGCCAGCTTTGTTACGGGCAGCATCTATCCGGTCGACGGGGGACTGCTCTCGCAGTTGCCCGTTCGGCTTCCCGCTCAGCCGCCCGAGGAGCCTCGATGATCTACGGGTTTGAGCGACCGTTGTTTGGTAATATCGCATTGCGCACCCATCTTGTGGTTGGGGATCGCTGGGCGATGATGATCGATACCGCCATGCTGGGGTTTGAGGACATGGTTCAAGAAGCCCTCGACCTTCTTGCGCAACGGGGTGTTCCGCTGGCCTTTATTGTCAACACTCACGCACACCACGACCACATTGGTCTGAATGGCTGGGTCCAGTCGCAAACCGCCGCCTGTGTCGTGGGGCATCCCTGGGGTCGCCGATGGACTGAAAACCCGGATCTCAATTATCGCGAGTTCGTCTTGGGGTTTCCTGATATTATTGAGGACTCCCCCGCCCTACGCGAAGAAGTGAGGCTTACCATGGGGTCCCCGGTGCGCGTGGACGTGGGTGTGACCGGGCGCGAACATTTCTATCCAGGCGGATTCGACGTGGAAGTCATCGACTTATCGGGACATGTTCCGGGTGAGGTCGGCCTTTTGGTCAACGAGGACAGAACGTTGATTACAGGTGATATATTAATTGGACTCAACCTGCCCATGTTTCACGGCTACGTGGATCCTGAACGGTTTTGCCAATCGCTGGAGACAATCCGTCGTTTGGTCGCATCGGGTCGTGTGACCCGATTGATATCTGCGCACCTTCCAGACCTTCAAGATGCGACGGAAATTCTGGAACAGGTGGCGCAAAGACAGCGGGCCGTTGGCGACATTGAGTCCCTTATCTTGGAGCAGGCACCAAGCGACGCGTTGAGCTTGCGTGCGATTTGGCTGCGGACATCTGAAGCAACCGGTAAGCGCCCTGCATTCCGAGGATTGGCGATGGTGGCCAGCCATCTGCACCAATTGTGCGACGTCGGGCGAATGGAGGAGCAGCGTGGCTGCTACCGAACGCTATAGGCGAAAGGAGTAACATACCCATGCGATTTGCCGAAATCATTTTGGATCAACAACCCACGCCATTTTGGACCATGTTGAAGCAACTGGGCGTTACCGAGGTAGTAGGCGTGTTGCCGCGGCGCCCGACCGATTGGCGCGGGGTGACCATTGATCGTCCCTGGGACTATACTTCGCTCGCATTGTATAAAAACATGATCGAAGAAGAGGGGCTAACGCTGGCTGCGATGGAAGATAATCCACCGATGGACCGGATACGATACGGGATGGCGGGGGCCGAGGAGGAACTGGATCAAGTCTGTGTGTTCGTTGAGAACTTAGGGAGGTTGGGTGTGCCGATTTGGTGTTACAATTGGATGGCCGTCTTGGGCTGGATCCGGACCTCCACCCGACTTCGGTCTCGCGGAAATGCCATCGTATCGGGCTACAACCATGACTGGGCCAAGAACGCGCCGCCACCGGCCCTTGGGCGAGTGGAGGCGGCTACCCTTTGGAAGACTCTGGAGAAATTTTTGCGCCGGGTAGTGCCTATCGCTGAAAAGGCCGGCGTGAAGCTGGCCATGCATCCTGATGACCCCCCGGGGCACTCCAGCATCCGCGGTGTAGCCCGGATTATGAATAGCCTCGAGGCTTTCGAACGGCTACTGCAAACGGTTCCTAGTGAAGCCAACGGCGTGACCTTGTGTCAGGGCAACTTCACATTGATGACGCCAAACCTTCCTGTCGCGATACGGCAGCTGGCTGCTACCGACCGGGTATACTTTGTCCACTTTCGCGACGTGCGGGGAACCGCAGAGAAGTTTGTCGAGACGTTTGTTGACGATGGCCACACTGATATGGCGGCGTGTATGCGGGCCTATCGCGACGTCGGCTTCAGCGGCATTATGCGAACCGATCATACCCCGACGCTCTTTGGGGACGAATCGCCCTACGCCGGTTACTCGGATTTAGCTCGTCTGCACGCCTTAGGCTACATGGCAGGATTAAGGGATGCAGTATTGTCGGAAGGGATGAGTTCGTAGTACAGCCGACAAGGCCTCACGAGCAGTGTTAATGCGCTTTTGGGCGTGAGGGCTGGCCGCCCCCCGGAGTGCAATCATGGCCAAGTGGAGATCTTTCCGTGGCACCCATTGGCCCGTCCCTGGGACATCCGAAAACGGGCGTCAAAGGAGCGAGCTTACTTAGGCGGTTGCTGGCACCACACCGAATCGGCCCGGGTAACACTATTGTCGGGAAGTGGTTAATGGATAGCGGACCTACGTAAACCCGGCCAATGTCGGGTCCGTTTTGTCGCTTAAAGTTAACGTTTGGCAGCCAATAAGCGGCCCAAGGTATTAGCCACTTTCAGCGCTTCGGACTGTCCATGGGCGTCTGCAGTGCCTTTACCTGCGATATCGAAAGCCGTGCCGTGATCCACAGAGGTACGGACCGTGGGCAAACCCAAGGTGACACTGACAGTACCATTGAAGTCTAGCGTCTTGGTCGCAATGTGACCCTGGTCGTGATAGAGGGATAGGACTCCCGTATATCGCCCGGTTCTGGCCTGAAAGAAAACGGAATCAGCGGGAATGGGACCGACTACTGGCCACCCTTCCTTTTTTGCCCGTTCAATCGCCGGGATCAGAATGTCTTGTTCTTCACGACCAATCAAGCCATTTTCTCCGGCATGTGGATTCAACGCCGCTACAGCTAAAATGGGGTTGGGGAAGCCTAGGTCATGAAGGTGCATGACCGATTGTCCGATCCCTTCGTAGACGGAATCCACTGTCATAAGGTCAATGGCTACTTTAAGGGGATGATGGCGTGTCAGGAAGAAGACCCTGAGATCCCCGACAATAAACATAGTAAGTACGCGCTGAACGTTAAACAACTTTGCAAGCATCTCCGTATGCCCTGGAAATGGATATCCCGCCTTGCGCATAGCCTCTTTGTTGATCGGGGCGGTATTTATGACCGAGACATCGCCCTGCTTAGCTGCCTCAACCACTCCCATAATGGCCTTGACGGCGGCATCTCCTGATTCCGCGCGTACTTCGCCGAATGGCGGTATCGTGGCAGATTCCGACGTTACTACCACCTCCAGACAGTTGGGATTTCCAGACGCTTGGACGGCACTTCCAATAGTTCGGATGGTCGTCTTGCGCCCAGTAACTGCTACGGCTCGCTCAATGACGGCTGGGTCCCCATAAATGACTGGGATCATGTCCTCGTAATGTTTAGGGGTTTCTAGAGCTTTTACAATGATTTCCGGCCCGATCCCTGCCGGATCTCCCATACTAATACCGACGGGAATGCGTTGTTGATGCGATTGGGTCATGGTAACCCTCCTCTTGTGAGTATTGTGGCCGATTAAGCGCCGGAGCGAGAACCAACTCCAGCAACAAGGGGGGCTGGCCCACCATTCCACCCTTCGTGAGTACTTCGCATCCGCCAAATAGGCCGCCTTCAATCCATCCGTGCCCGACAAGCGGCGCAGCCAGTCGCCTGATGCGCGTGCCATGGGCAGCGGATCGGCTCAGAAAGGCTTGCGAGAGCTCACCTCCTGTGAGGATGAATCGTTGCGGGGACCACCCGGTTTTGGCCAATTCTTCTAATCTCTCCAGGGCTAAAGTTACCAGGTGTTCACTTAAATCCAAGCGTTCATGTTGGGTTAGGGGCTGAAGACCGGAGTGTAGTACAATCAGTTGCTGTTTTAGATGTGCGGTGACATGTGGCTCTTCAAGGGCCCATACCGATGCGGGGTGTCGTTTTGCGAGAAAGTTAATCTGAGAAACATTTGTGGCCGTGGGACTCCCCATAATAATCACGGTGCGGAGGGGATTGTCCAAGGGATAGTACCTCAACAGGGCACCACTCGTGACAGTAACAATGCCGCCAGATTGGTAGCGCCTTACTTGTTTCAGCACGTGCGCAATCTGTATTAAATCGGTCTCACGTTCCGCGTCAAATATCACGGGATCGGTGACTTGGACCAACTTATGACCCAGGTCCGGCTTGGCCAATTCATCGGTCGTAACCACCCGACACGATGTTTCGCGTCCAAAAAGGTACTCTCCGAGGTGGTCGGTTTCTATGTCTAATCTCTCAGTTAACGGGTGGGCCTCGAGATACTGCCGACCGCCTCGGGTCACACGGCTTGCTCGGGGATAGGCAGCCACCACTCCAATCCAGGGCCTTTCGGGTAGGGCTTGGCATAATCGGCGTAATTCTTCGGCACCGGGTCCTCTTAGAGTGGTGTCTACCCGCTTATCGAAATCTCTGACGCCAGCCTCCCACAGAGCAAGGGCCCAACGCTCGACTAAAATTCTACGCGAAGAGTCCTCTCGGCTACGCGTGTTGAGCACTATAGGGAATGTCTTTAATGGCGGGATCTCGTCGAACACCGGAATATCCTTACCGAAATTCGCAGCGAGCGCCCCAGCCGACGCGTTTGCACCGGTTGAGTCATCAGCCAAGACGACCATTCGCATTGTCACGGACGTTCCTTTCTACAAAAAATGGGCACTGGCGCTAAAACATTTCGACCTAGGTACAGTATAATTCTACACAAGACGTAACGAAAAGTCTCGTAACTGAACACAAGAGGCGATTAAATATGTTGGCGAAGCGTAGGCATCAACAAATTCTCTCCTTGCTGGAGTCTAAGGGCGAGGTCAAGATCCGTGAGTTGGCCCGCGACTTTGGGGTATCAACTATGACCATTCGCCGAGATCTGGAAGGTCTCGAAGACGAAGGACTATTGTTGCGAACGCACGGTGGAGCCATCGTCTCGCCAACAGGTGATGGTGAAGCCGAGGTCCCATTGGCCAATAAGCAAGCAACCCATCAACGCGAAAAACAGCAGATCGCCGAGATGGCATTGGAATGGGTGAGTCCGGGCATGAGCTTAATACTGGACGCAGGGTCCACTACGGCGGCCCTCGCGCAACAGCTTCAAGCCAAGGCGCCACTGACGGTGGTAACCACCGACTTAGAAATTGCCCGCTATCTCAGTGATTGCAGCGACATTGAAGTGTTTTTAACCGGGGGCCAGGTAAAAGGCGGTGTGTATCGTCTTGAGGGTGACTACACTCTGCACTTGCTACGGGCAGTGGCCGCCGATGTGGCGTTTATCGGGTGTGATGGTTTCACAAATGACTGTGCGTACGCACACACGATAGCACAGGCTTCGTTGAAACAAGCCATAATGTCTGCCGCGACGGAACGGATTCTTATGGCGGATTCGAGCAAGTATGGACGCGTCGCGTTCAGTAAGGTAGCGAGCCTGGACGATTTTACCGCGATAATGACCGATGATTCTGTACGTGAAGGAACAACTGCATCTCCCCGTCTACAAGAACGCGACTAACGACAGATCGACCTGGTGACGGATTTTTCGAGTCCCGGTCAATACTGGACGCCATGCGTTAACCCGTGAAGGCCTGAATTAATAAAGGACATTCTAATTGGAGGGTGTAATTTGTAACGTTATATTATGTTAGGAATGTTGTAATTTGTGCCTTTAGTATCTATAATTGTAACGAGTCATAACACGAGTGGTTTCTCGCAGAATTAACTGAAAAGGAGGAGGGAGAAGAATTGACGAAACATTATCGTGAGTCTGATACATTTCTGTCATTTCTTACTGAATCAGTGGTGGCGGTGGTTGGATATGGTAATCAGGGTCGTGCTCAAGCACTAAACATGCGTGATTCGGGCGTCGACCATATCATTATAGGCAGTCGAAAAGATGATTCGTATGATCAGGCACTGCGCGACAAGTTTCCTGTTTACCCAATAGCTGACGCTGTCGGAAGAGCCGATGTTGTAATGATGCTGGTACCGGATGAAGTGCAGCCTTCATTATTTGCCCGTGATGTCGTACCTCACTTGAGGCCTGGGGGGCTGGTCTCATTTGCCTCTGGCTATAATGTGGCGTATAGACTTCTCGATCTGCCAGCACATGCGGATGTTGTGATGGTGGCTCCGCGGATGATTGGTGAAGCCGTTCGGAACCTCTACATTGATGGGAAGAGTTTCCCGGCCTTCGTGGATGTAGAGCAAGATTTCACCGGTCATGCTGAAGACCGCATGCTGGAACTGGCTCTGGCGATCGGTGCCTTAAGGGAGCACGCGTTGCGCGTCACGTTTGCTCAGGAAGCCTGGATGGACCTTCTCACCGAGCAAGCCGTATGGCCCCTGATAATGCATGTGATGGAATCTGCCGTATCGATTGAAGTAGAAGCAGGGTTGCCAATTGAAGCGGTTTTGTCGGAATTGTATCTATCCAAAGAACCGGCCGAGGTTTTTGAGCGGGCGGCCACCGTAGGCTTGTTTGAACAGATGAAATTTCACTCTCGCACATCCCAATACGGTCAACTTACCGCACTGCCCGAAGTGGCCAAACTTCCCATTGGTGACTATATTCGCCGGGTCTTACATGGACGGATTATGTCGGGTGCTTTTGCAACGGAGTGGACTGAGGAACAAAAGCTAGGCTCACAGACATTGGAGCGTCTTTTGGCAGAAGTGAGCGATCACCCCATCAGCCAGGCGGAACGCGGCAGCGTGCGTAGCGGAATGGAGGGTAAGCGTTGACAATGAATTGGGAAACTACGCGGGTGGTGGATCTATCCGTGACGGTGGCGGAGGGATTGCCGTCAGCGTGGCCCGATCACATGCCCTTTGCTTCTAAAGTATGGAATTATTACGCACCAGTCGAGACCCTCGGCGGGACGATCCCAAGTTTTGCCCCGTACCAAACCCGCTTTTGGGTGATAGACGAGCATTGCGGGACGCACTTTGACGGACCGACCCATTTTATTCCGTTGGGGCCGTCCAGTCTCCCGTGGGCGGGTGAACGTGGTTCGGAAACGGGGGAGCAGGTACCGCTAAGTGATTTTATGGGACCTGGGGTGTGCCTTGATATGCAGCATCTGCGCACGGGTGCCCTTGAGGGCGGCCAAAGCCCGTGGATACGCGCCGATCACATTCGAGCGTGGGAGTCGGAGCACGGACTTCTCCGACCCGGAGAGATTGTATTGTTTCTAACGGGTTGGGACGAGCATTATGTCCCAGATCCTGAAGGTGCGCATTACGTACGTGACCCGCTTGTGCGAAAGCTTGGCGAGGCCTGGCCGGCTCCCGATGTGGATGCCATGCTGTATCTTCACTCTCGCGGCATACGATGTGTCGGCACCGACGGCCCTAGCATGGGTGCCGCGCATGATGGAGCTCCGGTACACCATGAAGGCCTTTCGCGGGGCATGCGATACATCGAGGTGTTAACCGGACTGAATCAGTTGAATCCACGCGGCTTCTTCTTTATCTTCCTACCGGTCAAAGTCAAGGGATCGACCGGTGGTCCCGGACGGGCCATAGCTCTCGTTCCTGCTTCGTCTTGATGCATGGTCCCGACGGATTGTGCGGGCAAGGTCTTTTAAGCGATTAAAGGAGGCATTATTATGACTACCTCGAGCGGGGATGTGTTCTCCAAATCTCAACCGTCATGGTATCCGGTTTATCTGATTATAATTGCCTTGGCGGGGTGGGCACTGGCATCCTATGACTTTAATCTCCTAGTGTTGGCGATGCCAAACATTGCGAGCAATTTACATCTTTCTGCCACTTTGGTGGGACTATTAGGATTCATTGTCTATGCGGCCGAAACCATCATCACACTCTTTGTGGGCCGAGGCATGGATCGCATGGGGAGAAAGTGGATGTGGCAATTCTCCCTGGCGGGTGCCGCCATTTTTACCGGTCTTACGTACTTTGTTGGAAATTACGCGGAATTGGCGGTCGTCCGCGCTCTTGCTTCTGGATTTGCCATGTCGGAACTGGCAATCTCGGTCACACTCGTCAATGAACAGCTTGGGTCGAAGTACCGCGGGTTGCTCTACTCCATTGTACAGGGCGGTTGGCCGCTCGGTGTGTTCCTGGCTTCGGGTGCCTATCTCGCTTTTATTCATTTAGGGTGGCGGTCGGTGTTCTTGATCGGAGTTTTTCCGCTTATCTTTGTGATTATCGCTCGGACATGGGTTCGTGAATCGGATCGCTTTTTGCACATTAAGCGGGTGAAAGAGGCTCTTTCGGCTCATAACCAGTCTGAGGTGGATCGGTTGCTTAGCGTCTATCCGGTTGACATTGATGAGGCGAAGAAAGTCTCATGGAAACAATTATTTTCGAGTCCCGGATATGTTCGCCGCCAGATTAGTCTTCTTACGATTGTCTGGTTAGCGTATTCGACATCGTACGTAGCGACTAATGTCTACATCACGTATTGGTTGACGACCTATGACCACTGGAAGGCCAGTCAAGCCGCCGAACTGCTGTTGGTAGCTGGCGGAATTGGATTTTTCTTCTACATCATTGGAGGGTTATTGGGCCAACGGTTCGGCCGCAAACGCGTCCTTATTGGGACGGGTATCTTGACTGCACCCCTAAACTTAGTCTTTTTATTCCTACACGGTCATGCGGTTTTGTATGTACTGTATTTTATCATC
>JAJZXX010000228.1 GCA_021806205.1 Bacillota bacterium
CGGACCCCTAGCTTTAGCTATGGGGGTCAGTAACACCTGTGACGAAGGCGCTCAATGCGCCCAAGTCGCAAACATTGGCCCCATAGTGGATGCCCGCCCTGCGGACACTTCGCCGCCATTTATGACTGGAGAGGATGTCCACTCGTCTAGTAAGGAACATCCCAGCGAAACCCGTCACGACGATGGCGTAAAGTACGGCCCATTTGGAGGTCATTGACGCTAGCTAGTAGCAGCCAGACCAATTGCCGTGTAGTCCGAGAATGGGCAGGGGTCTCCCAGAACATGAGTTTGATCGCCATGGTTCGAGTGGCTTTCCCGCGCTAGCGGGGCCAATACCGTTAAGACGACCCGGGACTTTTTTCAGCGGGATGAGGGGGCCTAGAGGTGTCATATTGACCCATGAGTGTGGGAAACAGAATGACGTAGCCAAGTTGGAGCGATGCCGCAATAATAAAGGGCCAAACCAAAGATCCTAACCCGATAATCCATCCGCCAATGGCGGGTCCAATGGCGCCAGCCACCCCCCAGGAAACCGTATTGAGGCTTGAGGCCAGACCGCGGCGCTGGTCTCGGACCAGACCCACGCCAAAGGCTTGACGCGCTCCCATGGAACTTCGGTTGACGATGGAGCGGGCAACGTAAAGCGGCGCAGCAATGGCAAATGAGGGGACAAACGGAATCGCTATCAGCAATGCAACCCCCAAAATGCGTGGCAGGATAATTGCACGAATGAGTCCCATGCGGTCGGAAACGTGGGACAACATCATGGCAAAGAGCCCGGTGAGAAAAAATGTCAGGGCGTAAACCGGTCCGATGGCCGTAGGGCCGACGCCAAATTTTAGATTGAACCAATACGGCAATAAGGGAGCAATTAGGCCAACGCCCACCGCATTAACCATATTCACCCCAACTAAAAGAGCGAGCGCCCGATTTTCGCGTTTGGTGACGGTCGATTCCTTCTTCGAACGGTGCTGCGCATTCAGGTTTCGCGGTGGTCGCGGTGGTTCGCTCAGGATCCAAATTTGCCAAAGGTTGACGACTGCCATGACCAGATTGAGCACGAAGACCAAGATGTAAACCCGAGGACCTGAAGCTCCGGACATCAGAGCGGGAAGGGCGGCTGCCAGAATCGAGCCAACCCCCATTCCCCCAAATTGCAATCCGGCGTTGAAGTTGAAGACGCTCGACCGGTGCTGATCGGGGATGGCCTGAGCCAGCCAGGCCTGCTCGGCTGGCGCGAAAGGGCCGGAGGTTCCATTGGCTCCCCGGCCAAACCCGAAGATGGCTGCCACCACCACGAGAATCCAGACGTTGGGTACCAATACGAGCAATGTGGTCCCGATAATGAGTCCGGTTTCGTAGATTAATAGAAAGACGCGCCGTCCCACCCGATCGCTGACAATGCCGACTACTAAACTTAAGGCTGCACTAATCAAGCCACTGGCGAGCAAGAGGAGGCCAACATCCTGGGCACTCCAACCCCGTGCTTTTAGGTATAGGGTGAAGTCTACCGCTAAAGCGCCTTGTGCCGTGGCACGTAAAAAGCGAGCCGCAATTAACTGTTTTGCCGTACGGCTCAGCGTAGTCCAACCGCGCCTGGTGTACGGAGGCGGGGATTGGCTCACTCTTGTGGCGCCCCTAAAGCTTTTTCAAGCACTTCCGCCAATCGGGAGAACTCTTCAGGGGTTAGCGGCGCCAACACCTCTTGTACGCGGTCGCGGAACGCGATGAGCGCACGCGCCAACACCTCCCGCCCTACATCCGTCAGGGCGGCCGCAACCACTCTTTGGTCACCCGCTAGGGATGCCCGCCGCACATATCCATCGCTGGACAGCTTGTCGATCATTTGACTGACGGCCGGTGATGAGATACGCAGACGTTCCGCTAATTCCGAAATATTGACGGGCCCCTGCTCTAATTTCACCATGAGTCTTAACTTGGGCCGTGATAGTTCGGCATAATTTCCGCCTAAGGCGTCTTGTAAGGCAATGAGTTGCAATACCATTTCAGGCATCGTGGACACCCGTGATCACCTCGATCCTCTCAAGAGCTATCATAACACGAAAATTAGGTAACTTACCTAATTAGTTTGAATAGGACGGAGAGGGACCCTATGGCGGCTTCATGCTTTAGAGAACTCGTCTGGTCGACTGATCAACGATCCGCCTGCATACGGTGGTTAAAGAAATCGTAGCGAACGATTGGCGTAGACTACGTTTCTTTGAATTCGCGGCGGTAGGGCACTTTCGGACTCATAGTCGTCACACGGTCTTGTATCGCCCGGCTCAAGAACTCTCCTGCGAAATAAGGAGCCACAAAATTATCATAATTCGGGTCCAGGGGATGGCCAGATTGTCCGGTCATCTGCATAAACAACCCTGCTTTGGGATCGCCCGGCACCAAAATCTGCCGGTAACTGGGCGTAAAGAGGACGGGGCGGGACCAAGGCAGCGCCGGGTCCACGGCGAACGCTGCCTGCATGGGCGTAAAATAATCCCCCGACGTCGGGATGGGGCGATGCCCAAACACGGCTTTGGTTGGCCCCATTGCCATAAATGGATGGAACAGGGCGGTTTGATGCGCTGCTCCCCATGACCAACGACTTACGTTGGGGCCGAATGCTTTTTCCCCCAGATTTTGAGCCAACTGGAACGCACGGGAATGATCGAGCTCGGCAAACCGATCCAACACCATGGGAATCAGGCGTTCTCCCATTAAACCCCAAAAGTTTTCAGGGAAGGGATGGTCTCCAGGGGATTTGGGCGCTACATCGAAAAAAAATGGTCGGGCGAGCTCCTCTTGGACGGGTTGGGGCACCGCATGCATAGACCAGAGATAGAGCAGGGTGGGGGCGACGCTGTCTTTGGCAGCAAATCCGTCAAAGTGTTCGAGGTGGCAGCGCCAGTCTTTTGGCAATTCAGGTTCGTGCAGCAAGCGTTTACTTAAACGCTGCAGGGGACTCGAATAGGTGTCTATCTGGATCCGGGCGAAGCTCTTAGGAGTGTGACGATCAGTGGCCTGCAACAGGTTTTTAATACGCTCGGCACGATAGCCTAAAGAATTGCCGCTTAATATCTTGGGCTCGTAGTCTTGGCCCGCCGGTGCATTATTCGCAGTGACAATAAATTGGGAGTCGGGATCGAACAGACGAGGCATCTTGTCCCAAGGAATCGTGCCCGTCCAGAGCGTTTGCCGGGTATTACCATCCGCGCATCCATAGACCGGGCCCGATGAGCGCGTGGGGATTTGTCCGGCCAGCACATAACCGATGTGACCTTGGACGTCTGCGTAGACAAAGTTTTGGCTCGGTACCTGCCAGCCTAGAAGTGCCTGATTAAAGGTGTTCCAGTCTTTCGCTAAATTGAGTTGAATGAGCGAATCGACCAACGTGACAGGTGCCAGACCTGTCCAGCCCAGAGCTATCCGGCTTCCGTCCGGTTCGCGATGAATGATCGGTCCGGCATGCGAGTCTTCCACGACCAAGGGAATATCCTGGCCACCGCGTATTCCTATCAGTTCTGTCTTGATGTCCAGTTCGGAGCGTTCACCGTCAAGTCGATAGTGCGTCTCATCATCCATGCGAATGCGATAGAGGTCTTGACAATCCGGGTTGACATTCGTCACTCCCCAAGCGATTGACTGATTCTGTCCAATAATAATGGCCGGGCTGCCTGGCAGGGAAGCGCCCACGACATCCAAGGGGCCTCCCTGAATCGCAACTTGAAACCATATCGAGGGCAATAGCGGCATGAGATGGGGGTCGTTGGCCAAAAGAGGCAATCCGCTTTCCGTCCGGGTCCCACCGACCACCCAATTGTTTGAGCCAATCCCCTGCGTTCCTTTGCCCCAGCCGCCCGGCACCGAACCGGTGCCGGGAAGAATGGTGATGTCCGGTGCCCCCGGGATATCCGCGAATAACCAGTGCATGGCGCCTTGGTCATGCCCCAATTGGTCAAATGCCCATTTGTGGGTCCAAATGCTGTTCAGTTGCCAAGCCAGCGTATAGACCAAAGTGAGGGTATCTTCGACGGTCCATGGGCGGGGAGTGGTTTTTAAGAATCGATACTCCGGGGCTAGGGGACTTTTTTCAAACGCTTGATTCACACCATCCACATAGGCGTTCAGGATCGCGCGTGTGGCTAACGGCAATTGTTCTTGACTCTGACGGGCCCAGTACCTCAAGTGCAAGCGCCGCATAAACCGGTCATTGGGGAGTGCGGCTGGACCCAATAGCTCAGCCAATTCTCCGGCGGGCATCCGCCGAAAGACATCCATTTGAAATGCCCTAAAGTGGCCGTGTATATATCCTTCAGCACATACCGCGTCGGTTAGCGTTTGTGCACGGATATTCGGTACCCGACCTTCATTCCAAGTAATCTCCACGGGGGAATCCAGTCGGTCAAGATGGATATCCACCGGCAATTCTATGGGTGCTGGCAAAAGACCCAGCAACCGAAAGACCGTGCGGTATAAAGCGAAACTTCCCCAGCGTCGCGGGACTGTGGATGCCACCAGGTGCCCCTCTCCTCCCTTGTCGCTCAAGACTTCGACAAAGTGGTGCTGGTTCCCTTTTTGGCAGGGGCAGGGCGAGCGCTATAATAGCGTTGAGGGGGCGAACTGATGGCGGATTACGAGGTGGCGATCTTTGCCGGCGGTTGCTTTTGGTGCATGGTGCATCCGTTTGATAGCTTTCCTGGGGTTGTAAAGGTGGTGTCGGGCTACATCGGAGGCCATACCGTAAATCCCACGTATGAGGAGGTCTGTTCGCATACGACCGGACATCGCGAAGCGGTTGAAATTACCTTTGATCCGGCGGTGATCACGTTTGGTGAACTGCTCAACATTTTCTGGCGCCAAATCGATCCCACCGATCCGGGCGGGCAATTCTTTGACCGGGGCGACTCCTACCAGACCGCCGTCTTTTATCATTCTGACGATCAGCGCCGCATGGCCCAGGGCAGTAAAGATGTGTTAGCCCAGAGCGGGAAATTCGTTAAGCCTATTGTCACGGAGATTTTGCCTGCGGGTCCTTTTTACCCGGCCGAAGACTACCATCAAAATTACTATAAGACCAATGCGGCCCACTATCAACGGTATCGCGCCGGGTCGGGCCGCGACCGTTTTATACAAACCCACTGGGAATCGCCGCGTGCTTAAGCGTCAGGAGATCGTCTACTTTGCTCCGGACATTGATGCCTATTGGGACTGGCTTCACAGAGTTTTAGCGCACAATTGATTTCCCGCCGGCACCGGCTCATCCAGGGCCGGATCGCTGGTGTGACGGTAACGGTACATCCTTCAGACGAAAAAGGCCCAACGGGACCCGAGGGCCAAGTCGCTTATTGGGCAGTTTTTGACATCGGGAGGGCCATGACTTGCTTTTAAAGTCATCGAGGTCGGCGGTTTCGCCGACCGATCGAGGGGGGTGGGTAGAGCTTGGATGGCCCAGGTTAAGGATCCTTGGGAGAATGTCTGGGGATTATGGCAAGAGCCTCGTGCTTGAAAAGTCAACCGTGGGAGGCTAGTGGAATGCAGGTTTTGTTTGTGAGGCATGGAGAGAGTCAAGCCAACTTAGAGAACGTGATTGTGTCACATAACGGCGATCCGGATTTGACGGACAAAGGGCGCGAAGAAGCTAGGCGCCTGGCGCAATACTGGGCCGAGGCCCCATTAGTGGCTTTATACGCGAGCCCGCTATTGAGGGCTCGCAAGACCGCCGCGGCCTTTATCCGACCGGGGGTGGAGGTGACGGTGGATGACCGGCTTCATGAGATTGGACTCGGCCGATGGGATGGCTTAGCCATTCCCGATATTGAATTGCGTGACGGCGAGCGCTATCGACAGTGGAAGCATAATCCCGAATTGGCTGCTCCCGACGGGGGGGAACGGCTCAGTCAAGTGGCTTTACGCATGCAGGCATTTTTAAGCGACATCCGGGCTGCGGGCCACGAGGGGCTCACTGTGGCAATCACACATTCCGATTGTCTGAAGGCGCTGATTCTCATGGTATTGGATGCGCCCTGGCAGTCAGCACAGCAGGTGCATTTGATGAACACAGGCGGGGTTTTAGTGCAGTGGCGGGATCAACACTGGCAACTCATGGTGCATCCTTTAGCCCCGTAAAACGGGGCGTGAATTCAAGCGCAGGTCATCCTAGCGATTCCACAAAATGCGGGGGTACCCAGCGATTTATAGCGTACGGGTTCCCTGGGAACAAAGGCGACGCGATACCAGTGCTCCTCTCGAAAGCTATGGGCGGGGTCCCAGCGGAATTGGCTGCCTGGTCTCGGGCCAATATTTTTGTCTATCCGGAATTCGTGATTGGCCACACATTTTTCACTCATCGTCAGAGTGGCATGTTTTAGGTTGATCGAGGCAATTGTCGTGGTGAAGAGTTTTACCAAAAGGTGGACTCAGGTCTACCTTTTAGTGTACGAACGCCCCCGATCCGCAAGAGTAAGCGGGTTCAGTGATGTAAACATCGGTCCTGGATAGGGATTTGGGAAGGTCATCTCAAGTCCCTGGGAACACCGCATCGATACTACCCTATAAACCAGGTCTTGAGGCATGAGGCAAGACGTGGTTTCTGCCTGCACCATCGGTGAAGCTTAAGGCGCTTTCCCTGTTCGTATGAGCTGTTTGCTCTCTTCGTCTAGTCGTGACGTCGAGCGGGTGCCGACGATAACCCCGTGGGCGTGCAGCATTTGCCGTAGCCATGATGCCGCCCTCGGTTTGTCAAGCGCGAGGCCCACCGCCAACACCTCCGCGACCTGCCGGCCGACTTTGACCTCGCGAAACGGCGATACCCAGCCCTTGGCAGAAGGGGCACACCAAGGCCCACTTATCCAATCCCGATTCCATAGTTGGACGGCGCTTGAGACGTGCGACGGACCAATTCATAGCGCGCCCACACGGGCCGTCCTCAGCCGCCCAGTAATTAGCCGTTCTTCCACCTCTGTGGCCACGGATTCCCCGTTAATGATTCAGGGATAGGTACACGGCATCCCGTTGGTCCCGGTTAATGCCAATGTACCGCAAGGTCACACGGGGTGCTGAGTGGTTGAAGATGTCTTGGATGACCGTTAGGTCGGCCCCAGTCTGATAGGCATGATACCCAACGGTTTTCCGCAGGGTATGGGTGCCGATATTCTCCGTAATCCCCATAGTGGCCGCCGCCTCGCTCAAAATCTGCCAGGCCACTTGCCGCGTCAGCGAACGCCCACCCTTTTGCGAGGGAAACAGGGGGGCCGATAGGGATACCCCGGGTCGTCTTGCCAGGCCATTTCGGACACAAAATTGGAAGTAAAGTTGCAGAAAGTTTCCCGGATTGTCGAAGTAAAGTTGCAGACAATACGCACAGTGTGGCTACACTTAAGCGCGCATGGCTTCCTTGCGTTAGTGCGCTATTACCCCCGAATCTCGCTGATTAGCTCCATGTATTTTGCCTGCTTGCAACCATGGATAGAAACGGTGGCCCATAGAGATCGGAGTTATCGCACCGATGGCGATCAGAGCGGTGTTCCCTGTTCACTGCATGCGCGTGTGCTTGATCGCTTCGATGTGTGCCGCATTGAGCGAGTAATAGACCTTGTATGGGTCGACCAGGATTCGGTAGGTCCCCTGGTATTGCTCCTCGAGGGATAGCATTCTGGTTCCCAACACCTGGATTTTCCGTTCAATTTCACCCATCAGGCGACGCCGATGCTCTGCGGTTTCGCGGGTTGAAAAGCGGGGACTCTCGATGGCTTGCAACAAGCGGAGGGCCTCACGCGACCACCGAGTCGTGAGGCTCACCGGTCCAATCCTTCATCCAACAGTCGCAACGCCTCTTCGGCGGTATAGACCCGGCCCATATGAATATCTTCCTTGGCGCGTCGGATACTTGCTTTGACAAAAAGAATTAGCCAAAACACGTGGGAAGGGATCGGTAGATGTCCATGATGACGAGTTCGCTCTGGACTATGAAAATTCCTGAGCACGACCCCCAGGACGAAAAAATTATCGGGTTGAGAACGGCATCAATTCCATGAGAATCATGGGAATCTTCTACGCGGGATTCCATCCCGCGTAGCTCGCGAGCAACGATCTGCACGAGCGCAAGGCACTCTCACTTCTCGTTTTTCTTAACCTGACAGCATTGTGGGCCGGCCTCGGGTCAGCATCGTCCTCCAAAGGTCACGAATAGGGGCATGGCGTTCCCGTTCGGTAATTGGCCGGGGGTCATCGCATCGATACCCGGATCCCTCACGCTAACCAGGCTCAAGATACGCGGTGTGCTACACTAACGCCAAAAGGGGCGGAGAGGATTGGCATTGCCGGTAGCATTGGAGTTGGCTGTGCGCCAGATTTTAAGCGATGTGAGTCCAGCTGCTCTGGAAAAGCCTGGCCGCCACCTCACCAACCTTTACCGATCTGAAAGGGGCACATTAGGCGCCGGGCCGCTGACCGAACTCCAGGCTTTGGCCTATGTAGCGTCTCGCATGCCAGCCACTTACGCGGCTATACAAAAAGTGTTGCTTACCGTGCATGATGCCTTACCTAGTCTAGCCCCGCAAACCCTGTTAGATGTGGGGTCAGGTCCGGGGACAGCATTGTGGGCTTCTCTCCATGAGTTTTTTTCGTTGGAACGCCTGATGGCTATCGAATCCGATCAGGTGATGCGAAAGATAGGTCAAAAAATCGCATCAAAGTCGACCAATGATGTTTTGATTGGAACCGTGTGGCAATGTGAAGACCTTTACGGGGCGCGCTTGGCTCCTTGCGATTTGGTGGTCGCCTCATACGTGATGGGAGAGCTATCCGAGGATTTTGTTCTGACTTTGACGCAAAGATTGTGGCAGGCGACGCGATTAGCCCTCATTATCATTGAACCCGGCACTCCTGAAGGATTTCGCCGCATCGGCCACATTCGCACGTGGTTGTTGGAGTCGGGAGCTCATATTGTGGCACCGTGTCCCCACGATGGGGCGTGCCCTATGAAAGAGCCCGACTGGTGCCATTTTGCGGTCCGCTTGGCTCGTTCTCGGGTGCATCGGCAACTGAAAGGCGGCAAAGCCCCCTACGAAGATGAAAAGTACTCGTATGTCGCGGTCAGCCGCCAGTCGCTTGAACACCAAGGCGCCCGAGTCATTCGGCATCCTTTCGTGCAGCCAGGGCGTGTCCGCTTGGATGTTTGTACCACGGACGGAATTTCGTCCGAGCTGGCCACGAAAAAGAATCCCGAACGATTTCGACAGGCACGCAAATTAAGCTGGGGAGATTTGTGGACGCATTAGCGTGCCCCTATTTCTTGGGGAGATTTGGGGTCGTGCACGAGGACGAATCACTGGAGATGAGGCAAGAGGCCATCCAACCTTGAATTGCCCATAGCCGAAAATTCTTACGGAAAGCGGCATTCCCGCGGCATCGTTAGGGCGCGACCCGGTTCGAGGGGGTGGGGGTATTGCGTGAACGGTGTGTGCCAAGCCACTGACTTAAGGATGCCAATGGAATGCTGGCTATGGCCAAATAGCGGATGAGCAAACCCCAAGAGAAGAGCTGCTGATGGTACCAAGGGACTAAGGCGGACTGAGCGTGGTCGCTCAGTCCTAAAATGAGTAGCGAATTCGCGTAATCCAAAAGACCAGCCGCAGAGACTAAAACCAGCGACCAGTTGGGATATCCGGCTATGGCAGCAAACGTAAAGAGCCAAATCATGTATTGCGGCGAGAACACTTTATTGACGCTTAAAAAGACGGCAAATGCCAAGGTCGCGGCTGGATAAAGGGAATAACCCCGCCATACTGCCCGGGTGGCAATCGCCCAGGCCAGGAGGGTAATCACCAACGAGAGCCCGTCGACCAAGGTCACCGACTTAAGATGCCAGGCGCTGTTGTTCCATAAATCCGCAGATACGGTGCGGGTGGCATTGTAACGGAAAAACAGGGACCAATTGCTCCAATTTCCTGTCGCGGCTGGCACATTAATCACCAACGCCGTCGCGATGAATGAAAGGATCATACGGATCACGGGTTTGCGCTGACCTCCCCGAAGCATTGATGCCGCCATCACAGGGAGGTAAAAGATCGGGAACAATTTGAAGAAGACCGCCAGCGCGAAAACCGCTCCCGTAGCCTGATAGCATTGGCGCCTAAAGAGATACAGGCCCCCACCCATCAGTGCGATACCCATGACATCCCAGTTCAACAGCCCATAAACGAGCAATAGCGGGGACGCGACGAACGCCCAGGCGGCTTCGGTCTTCCAGTCCGACAGGGAATAGAATGCAGCCAGAGCGGATAACCACAATGAGGCGGTTGTGGCGTAAAAAAATCCGGTAGCGTGCGGCACCAATGCCAAAAGCCACATAATCAATCCCATAACGACGGGGTACTCCAAAGGCGTCTGCCAGTACATCAGTCCATGGCAAGCGAGATCATGGGCGCGGTACAAAGCGAAGATGTCGGAATACGCGATATGCTGATACGCCCAATGTTGGTAGGCCGTCAGTGAGGCTCCACGGATAGTCGCAGGCGGGACGAGTCTCCACAGTGCGAGTCCATACCATCCGGTGATAGCAAAAGCGCCTGTTGCTAAATGACGATTGTTGGACACAAAACCACCCCGCTGGCTAGCATGCCCAGACGAGGAAGATTTGACTTTCAATGGCCTAGGCAAGGAATGGCAGGGTTCTAGCCCTGATGGTTTGCCATGGTGGAATATCACCAGTCACGCGCCCCGGTTCGACACAATCCCGCAGAACGTTGAAGTATAGTATAGTAAAATAATCCATATACCAACAAATTGTTAGGGCAAATACTTCATAAAGATTGCAACCTCATTGCGGTGTTCGACGTTTATTCGTTAAGGGTTTTGCCGGGGAGGGGTCAGAATGGTGGTTCGCCACAACGCGACGGCTCGGCGAGTTCGTGCCGGCGGCAACCAGCGAGTATGGTTGCTCGTAGTGGGGGCAGTGGTGGCAATGTTGGCCGCCATGGTTTACCTGGCGCTACCGAAGGTCCAGGTGACTAAGAACGGAGTGGGCCTCGCCCATATCGCCTTAAGCGGGTTAGAGGCGCACATTACCAACGCGCGGGTAAGCGTAGACAATCGCACGATACCCCTAGTCGATCATCGGGGGGCTTTGGTACCGAAATCCCGTGTTGTCCCAAACACTCCGGGACATATCGCCTTTATGGTGCATGGCGCCGGGTTTCTTAGTTTTTTGCCTTGGAATTCCCAATCTGTGGAGATGTCGGCTAAAACGCCACCTAGGCCCCAGCTAATGCACCGGACGGTGCAACGCTGGATCGGCGCGGGGCTCACCATTAGATTTCGCTCTCCGGTTTCTAGTGTTCAGTATCAAGTGCCTGGCGAGTCTTCGCATTACATCTCCCTCAATGTGCCTCAGCGGTCGGTGCGCCTGCCCCTCGGTCCGGCTCAGCCGAGTTCCCAAGGACGGGTGGAAGTGTGGGCCCGGTCGCGCTCATGGGAGTTTAAGGAGGCCCCCATGACGGTAAAATGGGTTAGCGCCGCGTATGTGACCGCCAGCGCCGTCAACTCCACGGTTACTCCCACTGGACAACTGGTGGTGCGATTCTCACAAAATATCACCCGACCCAATCTGAGGAATTGGACACTGGCCCCCAACGAGGCAGGCACTTGGAAGCAATTGAATTCTAAAGAGTTCGCGTTTACTCCGAGCCAACCCGATGGGTATGGGCCAGGTGCTTTGGTTGAATTGACTATTCCCCGGGGTGCCGCGGGACCCAGGGCCCAAGATGGGTCTTGGTTGGGGGCGCCCGCTTTCATCCGTTGGACCACGCCGCCGGGATCGGTGATGCGTCTTCAGCAGTTGCTTGCCCAAGAAGGTTACTTGCCGGTGAAATGGTCGCCGTCTAGACCCGTTGCGAATCCGACATTAAGCTATGAAAATTCCTCCGTCTACAATCCACCGGGGGGGCAGTTCCAGTGGCTCTATCCCAACTTGCCGTCGGCCTTGCAAGCCCAGTGGATTCCCGGACAAATGTCGCCGGTGACTCAGGGCGCCATTATGCAGTTTGAGGCCGTTAACGGTCTTCCTGTAGACGGTATTGCGGGTCCGGCCGTGTGGAAGACCTTGATCCAAGATCAACTCGAAGGGAAGACCAGTCCCTACCCCTACACTTATATTTCGGTGACCGAGACACTGCCCGAGACGTTGGAGTTATGGGTGGGCAACAAGCTTTTTCTCACTACGAAGACGAATACCGGTATTTCTGCAACCCCAACGTATCTGGGCACGTTCCCTATCTACGAGCGTTTGCCGTTTCAGATCATGCGCGGCAAGAATCCCAATGGGGTCCCATACGCTGACCCCGTGTATCATGTCAACTATTTTCAAGGGGGCGATGCGGTCCACGGGTTCGTGCGCGCTTCATACGGGTTTCCTCAAAGTCTCGGTTGCGTCGAAGTGCCGCCGCCCGTTGCCCAGACCATTTACCATCAGGTGCATTATGGTACACTGGTCACTGTTAATCCAGTAGGGGTAGCGCCGGCACCGGCACACTAACTATTTGGGATGGAGTACGCCTAGTGTACGACTGGTGCACGATACAAGGACCGCGTTTGTTATTGCGCCCGTTTGTGGCGGAGGATGTTAGAGCCTTAACCGAGGTGCAACAGTTCAATCGGGATGTGTTTATGTCGGTGATGCCCGAACGGGGGGAGCAGTTCTATACCCTGGCGGCGCAATCGTTAGCGATTGATGGCGATCGCCGCCAGTGGGAATCGGATCGCGGTTATGCTTTTGCCGTTACGTGGAAGACGTCTCTGATTGGGCGGGTGGCCCTTAGCAACGTGGTGCGGGGTGCGTGGCAAAATGCGACGTTGGGGTATTGGATTGACAGTCGGTTTCAAGGTCGGGGATTTGCCACGGAAAGCGTCCAAGCCGTTACATCCGCGGCCTTTGGGCATTTCGCCCTGCATCGCATTCAAGCCGCCATCCTTCCGCATAATTTGCCGTCGTTGGGGGTCATTGTCAAATCGGGATTTTATGAAGAGGGCCTGGCTCCCTTTTATCTCAATATTGCCGGTCAATGGCAAGACCATCGGGTCTTTAGCCTGACTGTAGAACAGTACCGCCGCACTCCAGGATTTGTTCTCCAGGCTGAAACTGATATTTGACGGCTTTGACCGCGCCGACTCCTGACGAGGGGGGATTGCCGGGGATTGATTCCATCCGGATTAGTCTTGCGGCCCGCGCCCTTCAAGAACGCTATGATCGGAATCGGGATCCGGACTCTCCCCGTTGGCAGGAACACTAGTGGCAAGAGACTCCGCACTTTTGGGGAGCAGCCATTCGACGACAAAGGTCAAGCCGGCCACGATAAAGACTCCCACGAAGACGCGATGAATACCATGGGCCAGTGCGTGTTGCACGAAGCGCAGGGCCTGGCGCGGCAAATTGGGAACCCCGCCGATTGCGAGACTCGCCGCGTTAAGGTTGTGGGGCAGGTGTTTCGCGACCGATCCGGGTGGATGCAGGAATGCATGCGCCAGAGCCGCGTTGACTAAAGTTCCGTACGCGGCTACGCCTAAAGTGCTCCCCAATTGTCTGGTGAACATGTTGGCCCCCGTGACGACTCCACGCCGGTTCCATGCCACAATCGACTGAATCAGGACGATCAGTGACGTCGACCCAATGCCAAGCCCTACGCCAACAAGAAAGCTAAAAAATGCTGCTTGCACAACGTTGGAGTGGCTGCCGAGTGACATAAAGCCAGCGCCTGCCGCGACCGTGACTAAAGACCCTAGCAGTGCCGTGTTGCGGAATCCGTATTTCAAATACAATTTACCCGAGAACGCTGACGCCAGCGGCCATCCCACCGACATAGCGGCCAATGCGAATCCCGCTACCAGCGGAGTCTGACCTAAAACCCCCTGCAGATAGGTTGGCAGGTACGAGCTTAAGCCAATCGTGATCACGCCGACGCCCAGACTGCCCAGATTGGCGGCCAGGAGCACCCGCCGGCCAAATACCCAGGTGGGCAGCACCGGCTCGGGCGCGAGCCGTTCCCATACGAAGAATAGGATAATCAAGGCCAGGCCCCCTAGGATTGTGAGACCGGAAGGGGCCGAAACCCACACCCAACCCACGCCTCCTTCTAAAAGGCCTGTAATCATGAGCCCAATGGACCCGATGAGAAGAGAGGAACCCAGATAATCGATATGATGTCGGCGGTGCTGAACCCGTTCGTGCAAGAAAATAGTTAGCGCAATTAATGCTGCAGCTCCGATGGGGATATTAATATAGAATATCCAGCGCCACGAGGCATACTGCACAAACAGTCCGCCGAGGGCTGGGCCGACAATGGCTGAAAGTCCCCAGACGCTGGAGAGATATCCTTGCATTTTGGCCCGCTCTTGGATGGTAAAGAGGTCTCCCGCCAGAGTGATCACAATCGGCTGAATGGATCCGGCACCAATGCCCTGAAGACCGCGAAATGCGATAAGGGCTACCATGTTCCACGACAGCCCCGACAAAGCCGAGCCAATCAGAAAGATAATCGAGCCGACAATTAAAACGGGCTTTCGACCGTATAAGTCCGCTAACTTGCCGTAGATCGGAGTCAAAGCGGCCTGAGTTAATAAGTAAATGGAAAAGAGCCAAGGGAAGAGCGCAAATCCCCCCAAATCCCTGACGATGGTCGGGATGGCGGTGGCTACAATGGTGGCATCCATGGCCGTGAGAGCCATGGCAAGCATGAGGGCCACCACCACGAGATTTCGCGACTTGGTTTGTATGACGTCATCCATCAGGGGATGGGATACTCCTTTGACACTGCTAGTAGCTAGAAAAGCACAAGCCTACAATATTCTAGCATTATGCTAGCCGTTGCGCTTTAAGGAACCAGTGCGCATGGCATAACGCTCTGCTAATAAGAAAATATAGAGTCCCATGGGAATGAGCACCAATCCCGACAAAAATAATTCTAAGGACACCCCCAACAAGGCATGGACAGATGCTCCCGACAATACCGCGCGGCGCACCGATTCTAAAGTGTAGGTGGCCGGAGATAACACCGCCACCCATCGAATCCACTCCGGCAATGCCGAAATCGGATAGTAGACACCCGATACCAGCAAGAGGACCCCCTGAATGACTTGGGTGGCCTGAGCCCCCCGTTCGGTGGACAGTAAAGGCAGCACGGCGGCTACCAAGCCCAGCCCAATAAAGGGTACGCTAGAGACCACCAAGATCAAGCCCGCCCCGGCCAAGTCAGCGCCCTTAAGGCTGACATGAAAGAATAGGGCCGCTCCGGCGAGAATGATCAGGGTGCGGATCAGGCCATACAAGACCGCCCAGGTGCACACCCCCAAAAGATACGTGAGCCGATGAATAGGTGCCATGAAACTGTATTCGATGGTTCCTTCCCACCGTTCCCACTGAACGGAATTGGAGACCTCCTGGAACAGGATCGAAAGAAAGTTCCAGATGAGCGCCCCAATGACGAGATAGACAATTTCATGGTTGCGCTGGGCGCCAGGCCGCATGGTAAAGCCGATCAGCCCAATCGTAAGCGTGTTAATCACATTGTAGAACCAGAACACCACTTCCCATCCCAGATAACGCCGGATTAGATGGAAGTTGCGGCGCACTAGAGACCACACGGCCCGGGTTTCGCCGATGACAAGCGACATAAGGCACCTCCCGTAATCTATCAACAAAAATTCTTGCCCTCAGTTTCGTCTAAAGGCTCACCGATCAAAGCGAAGAAGACATCTTCCAGCGTGTGACCATAGGACGCTTTGAGTTCGGCCGCCGATCCGAGAGCCTCAAAGCGCCCGCGGCTCATGATCGCCACCCGATCACACAGTCGCTCCGCTTCGTCCATGTCATGCGTTGAGATGACGATGGTAGCGTCGTGGGTTTCCCGCACTTCAAGCACAAACTGTTGTACCTCGCGTCGGGACTTCGGATCGAGCCCGGTAGTCGGCTCATCGAGCAGCATGAGAGTGGGAGAGGTAAGCAATGCCCTCGCGATAGCAATTTTCTGCTGCTGCCCCCGCGACAGTTGCTCTAGAGGGACTTTGAGTTTTTTAGATAACAGTCCCAAACGCTCTAAAATTTCGCGGGCATGTTGTTGTGCCACGCGATTCGGAATGCCATATAATCCGGTCGCGTAGGCCAAATTTTCTTCGGCGGTGAGTTTCTTAAAGAAACTCGCCTCAACCGACACCCGATTAATGAGGCGCCGCACAGCCGTGCGATGCTGCTGGATATCATATCCGAATACACGAATGTGGCCGGCGTCGGGGGTCAAGAGCGTAGCCATCAACCGAATGAGGGTTGATTTGCCCGATCCGTTGGGACCCAATATGCCTACAATCTCGCGCCGCGGTACGACCAAGGAAATATCCTGAACGGCGGCTACGGGATGCCATTGGCGATGTCCTTCATCGCGCTCGCGAAATGACTTCCAGACACCCTCTACAGCCAATGCCGGTTCACCCGTTGTAATTGCCGCGACCTGGGGCGGATTCATCGTGCACCTCCTAAGACTCTTTTGAAATCGTCATGAGGCCAGAAAAAAACACCAGCGGGGTTCGCCCGCCGGTGTTGTGAAGGACTGAGTCCTCTAACAGAGAGGCGGAGATCCCAAAATGGGCGCAAAAGCTCCTGCAACACGAACACTTATACGCAGTCGATTGACCATGATGGGATCTCCTTTCCTCAGTTCACCGTGACCCGAAATGAGTGCCTACTGACTATAGCAGAAGGACTATGGAGAATCAATTAAAAAATAGCATGTCGCAAGGTAACGGCAAAGTCGCAACTTAAGCCCTGGCGATTTGCGGAGATCGGA
>JAJZXX010000033.1 GCA_021806205.1 Bacillota bacterium
GGCGAACTCCTTTGAGGTCGGAACCTTCTGCAAAAAAACCCGTGCGGACACGATAGACGGCATCCCCGACAAGAACTGCTGAATTTTACGGCGCACAACCCCCTCAATTTTTGGACAAGCTCCTAGTGGCGTGTGAGCGATCAGGGGAGCCATTACCCCCATGAATAAGCCTGTAACTGCCAGCCACGATGCCATCGACCCGCCCAGGCCATAGTCAAAGTCGGGCCCGGTGAGTCCTATAATTACAGCCGGGATGACGCCGGCCGCCGATGCCACGGCTAACCACCAGGCCGAATGGGTGGTAACTAAAACCTGCCACAATAAGAAAGTGGTCCAAAGGGATTGCGACAGATAAATGAAGCCGATTCCTATGAAATATATTGGTCGCGTGCGCCCGTGATGATGCACCGTCAAGCCTCCCCTGGCATTGTGCTATTGAACTTCTGTAGTGTAACGTGTTGTGTAAAATAGCAAAAATGAAATAATGTGCAAAGACTTATCGGAAATTGCGATAGAGGGAAAGGGCGTCAGCGGTGGATCAGGAAGAAATTGCGACGATGCTGGCGGTGACACGAACGGGCTCGTTTACCCGGGCAGCCGAAGAAATGCATGTGACCCAGTCCACGGTGACTGCGCGGGTGAGAAAGGTCGAGCAGGAGCTATCGGTGGTGATTTGGGACCGTACCACCCGCAGATTGGCGCTAACGGCGGACGGGGCGAGTCTGATGCCTTTATTTCAACGCATAGAAGGCTTATTTACGCGCATTCAGGAACCCGTTTCGCCAACGCAGATGGGTCGACGGGTCGTGCTGGGGTCGGTACATTCGCAATGGTCGTCGGACATCGTTCCGGGACTCAAATCCTGGGCTACACCGCTGGGGATCAAGTGGCGATTGGTGACAGGCCACTCACACGAGCTCTTGCAATGGGTGCAGGATGGCTCGCTCGATTTGGCCATCACGTATTTTCCTGCATCACAACGGGGGATGATGAGTCGCCTCTTGGTCGACCAGCCCATCGCGTTGCTCGGCGGATCCAATGGCAATCTGCGAACAAAAGCTATGACGCGAAACATGCTCTCTTTTGATCGCCTGGTGTTTCTTGATTGGGGGCATCCCTTTACGGGGTGGTTTTTGAGGAGTTTGGGGATTTGAGCCCCGCGATTCAGGTCGATCAGGCGCCACTCCTCTTAGAGATCCTTAAAAATGGGGGGTACGTGGGGTTTATGCCGGGGACATTGGCGCGTCAAGCCATAGTCCAGGGCCACGTGGTGCTTTTGGACTACCAGGCGGATCATCCGGTGCCCAAACGTAGTGTCTATGTCGTGTCGAGTGAGCGTGCCTTGACACACCCTGCTATTCGCGAACTGTGGACGTCGTTGGACAGACACGGGGCCGGATGGCTATCCGGGAATGTGAGTCTGTAGGTACTGATCCTTGCCCAATGATATAATGCGGAGGACGAATTAAGGGGGATCCACTGTGGAATTGAGCGATCAGGATATTCGACATGTTGCGCAACTGGCTCGACTACGACTAATGCCCGGTGAGTTGGGGCAAGTCCGGCGTGATCTCAACCGGGTGCTCGCCTATGTGGAAACGCTGCAACAACTCAATCTAGAGGGCATAGAGCCCACCATGCATGGGGGCCAAGTCCAAGCCCCGCTTCGATCCGACAGGGTGAGCGCGTCGCTGTCGGTTGCCCAGGCGACCGCCAATGCTCCCGAGGTTCAAGGCGGGATGTTTCGGGTACCCCGCATCATGGAATCCGGGGGTGATGCGGGTGAGTGAAATTTGGCAATGTAGCGCCTCAGGTCTACATGCGGAGTTTGTAGACGGTGCGCTCCGTGCACAAGATATTGTGGGTGCCCACCTGGAAAGGATTGACGCCGTCGACTCCCAAATCGGTGCATTTTTGTATGTCGACCGGGAGGGTGCGATGAAAACGGCGCGTATGCAAGACGACTGGTCGAAAGTGGATCGGATTCACCATCCCTTGTCCGGCGTACCGGTGGCTCTCAAGGATAATCTGATGACGCACACGATGCCGACGACGGCCGGATCGAAAATTCTTGCGAAATTTATCGCCCCCTACGATGCGACTGTGGTCGAACGGCTGGGAGCGGCCGGTGCGATTATGGTGGGCAAGACTAATCTCGACGAGTTTGCCATGGGCTCGTCAACGGAGCATTCCGCATGGCAAAAAACTCGTAATCCCTGGGACTTAACGCGCGTACCAGGCGGGTCCAGCGGCGGATCGGCCGCCGCGGTTGCTTCACAAATGGTGCCCCTGGCCCTAGGGTCCGACACGGGCGGGTCTATTCGCCAACCTGCCGCCTATTGTGGCATTGTGGGGATGAAACCCACCTATGGGCGGGTGTCGCGTTACGGCCTGATCGCGTTTGCCTCGAGTTTGGATCAGATCGGACCTCTGACGCGGACCGTGAAGGACGCGGAGTTGTTGTATCGGATTATTCAGGGCCATGACCCGCGGGACTCGACGTCACTGCCCGACACTGCCGATCCTTTTCCCATGGTCGGTCGACCATTGCGGATTGGCATACCTCGCGAGTATTTCACCGACGGTATCGCACCCGGTGTCCGGACATCCGTGGAGGATGCCTTGGAGCGCCTTAAAATGTTGGGGCACCAACTGGTCGACATTTCTCTTCCGCATACCGAGTATGCCATCGCCACGTACTATCTTATTGCTCCAGCGGAAGCCTCTTCCAACTTAGCGCGCTATGATGGGGTCCGCTATGGGCTTCGCCAAGCTGGCACTGATTTACTGACCATGTACGAGACTACGCGCGATCAGGGGTTTGGGGATGAAGTTAAGCGGCGTATTCTTCTAGGAACACATGCCTTGTCGGCCGGTTACTACGACGCCTATTACTCAACCGCACAAAAAGTACGAACCCTTATTCGACGGGATTTTGAAGAAGCTTTTGCGGAGGTGGACTATATTGTGACGCCAACCACTCCCGACCAAGCTTTTGTGTTTGGTGAGCGTGACGAGGATCCGATTCGGATGTACCTGGGCGACATCTTTACAGTGACGGCCAATTTGGCGGGCATACCCGGTTTGTCGATGCCGATCGGGGTACAAAATGGCTTGCCGGTGGGATTGCAGTGGCTGGCCCCGGCTATGCACGACTTAAGCCTTTTGAGTGTAGCCCGGATGTTGGAAATGGACCCCGAAGAGTGGATCGGTCCCAAGGGAGTGAAGGCATGATGGATCGCTATGAGGTGATCATTGGCATCGAAGTGCATGTGGAGTTAAAAACTCAGTCCAAGTTATTTTGTGGATGCGCAACCCGTTTTGGCATGGAGCCCAACTCGGAAACCTGTCCCGTGTGCCTTGGCATGCCGGGGGTGCTCCCCGTCCTGAATGGGGAGGCTATCGAGATGGCGGTGAAATCGGCTTTAGCCCTGCATTGTCAGGTTCGGCCGTTTTCTAAGTTTGATCGAAAGCAATATTTTTATCCGGACTTGCCTAAGGCCTATCAAATTTCGCAATACGATCAGCCGCTCGCCGAGTGGGGATGGGTTGAGATCCGCCTAAGCGGTGGTGCACCCAAAAAAATCAGAGTGAGACGTATTCACGTGGAGGAAGATGCGGGGAAGTTAAATCATATGGGTCAGCGTTTAGGAGATGCAGTTGGCTCGTTAGTCGACCTGAACCGCGCGGGCGTGCCACTCATTGAAATTGTGTCCGAACCCGACCTCCGGTCGGCCGAGGAAGCACGTCTTTATTTGACTGAGCTACGGGCGACCTTGAGTTACCTAGACGTGTCTGATTTACGCATGCAGGAAGGATCCATGCGGTGTGATGCCAATGTGTCTTTAAAGCCGGTCGGTTATCAGGGCTCGCTCGAGGACCTTCCGCGAGTGGAGATTAAGAACGTCAACTCCATCCGCAATGTCCAACGGGGAATCGATTATGAGGTGGCGCGTCAATCGGAAGTGCTTCAGGCAGGTCAGCGCATTATTAAGGAAACGCGTGGATTGGACGATGCGACGGGACGCACCTATAGTCAACGAAGCAAAGAAGAGGCGAATGACTATCGCTATTTTCCTGAGCCCGATCTGCCGCCTTTAGTGCTCGAACCGGCCTGGATTGACGAGGTCTCGCACCACTTGCCGGATTTGCCGGCGACCATTCGTCAAAACCTCATGGCACGCGGGCTGCCGGAACAGGATGCGGAAGTGCTGGTGCAAGACAGAGAGGCGTACGACTATTGGTCCAAAGCTATACACTATCACGCGGATGAAAAACTGGTCGCCAACTGGATGCTGTCAGATGTGGCCCGATTGATCAATGCGCGCCAGGAGAGCTATGCCAGGTGCTCCGTCGGTCCTCAAGGGTTGGCGGAATTGCTCGACCTCATGGCCGATGGCACATTGTCCGGGCGCATGGCCAAAGAGGTCTTGGAAGGCATGTTTGAGACAAAAGAGACGGCGCGCGAGGTGGTTAAGGCGCGGGGACTGAACCAGATTACCGATACCGGCGCCTTGATGGAAGTCGTAAAAACGGTTGTGGCCGACCACGCGGTCGTTGTTGCGGATTATCGGTCGGGCAAAGATAAGGCGCTGGCATTTTTGGTAGGCCAGGTCATGAAGGCAACCCGGGGCCAGGCCAAGCCGGGTCTGGTGAATACATTGCTCAAAGAGGCCATTGGCCGTGAGGACTTGACGACATAATGGAGTGTGCCGGGATTTATGGCGAAGAATGACAGGAGTCCAACGAGCAGCGTTAATCGTCAGGTCATCCTGACGATAGAGCGAATGGGTCAATCGGGCGATGGAGTCGCCAAGATGCCGGATGGGCGCCTGGCCTTTATTCCTTATGCACTGCCTGGCGAAACCGTATCTGCCCGAATCCAGGAAGGGCGCAAGGATTACGTGCGGGCTGCTCTTCAAGCGGTAATACGGAGCTCCCCTAGTCGAATCCGACCCGTGTGTCCTATTTTTGGCCGGTGCGGAGGGTGTTCGTTGCAACATTGGCAGTATCCTCGGGAACTAACTTATAAGGAAGAACGGGTGCGACGGGCACTCACGCAGGTGGGTCAAGACCCCCAAGTGGTGGCGAGCATCCGCGGCAGTGCCGACCCTTTGGGATATCGCAACAAGGGTCAATTTCCATTTGCGCGGGTTGGTGGCAAGGTGGTTTTAGGACTATATCGAAAGGGTACGCACGAGGTCATCCCCGCCCGGCACTGCGACATCCAAGACGATCGGGTTAACGCCGTGCTGTCCTTAGCCGAGACGGCAGCCAACGATTTGGACCTACCGGTGTATGATGAGCCGATGAAGACGGGGGTTCTGCGTCATCTTTTGATTCGCTCTTCCAAGTTTCAAGGCCGTGTTTTGGTGTTAATCGTCGCGTACCAGGGGCATCCGCGTCTGGGCGAGTGGGCCCAAGCCCTGTGCCGTATGAAGGAGGTGGCGGGCGTGGCTCTCAACATTAATCAAACCACTGGAAATCGCGTATTAGGGTCAACAACCCAACTCTTGGCTGGCGAGCCCTCTATCTTAGAGCAATTGCTCGGAGATACGTTTCAACTGTCGTTTACGTCCTTTTTTCAAGTGAATCCGCGCCAGGCTGGGATTCTCTACGAGGCTGCGTTGGGTTTTTTGCCCGAGTTTAAGGGAGAGGTCTGGGATCTGTACTCAGGGGTAGGCACGCTGGCATGCCTTGCCGCGCGTCGTTCCAAGCAGGTGGTTGCGTTGGAATTAAACGGGGACGCGGTCAGAGACGCGAGACACAACTTGATGATCAACCAGGTGGCTAATGTCAGCATTCACCAAGGCCGTGTGGAAGACATGGTCCAGGGTTGGGTGGATCAAGGACGACGATCACCCGACACAGTGATTGTGGACCCACCGCGTGCCGGTCTGGCGCCTACTGTCATAAAGGCGTTGCAACAGCTCTTGCCGGGACGAATTATTTATGTGAGTTGCAATCCCGAAACCTGGGCGCGCGACGTGGGGCGATTGAGCGCGCACTATGTATTGTCCTCGGCTATTCCGGTTGATATGTTCCCGCGAACGGATCATGTGGAAGTGGCCTCCTTACTCACCTACGGGCCGTATGGCCCGGGATGATAAAAGCCATGATTGGATTATAGCAAAGACGGGGGAATTGGAATGCAAGCAAAGACGGTAGCACAATCCAGGACCGAAATGACCGAACTGGTCTTGCCTAGTGATTCGAATCAATTGGGCAAGCTATTTGGCGGGCGGTTGATGCATTGGATGGACTTGGCGGCGGCGATTACGGCTAATCGCCATGCGGGGAATGTGTCCGTGACAGCATCCATAGACCGGCTCGAGTTTTTTCACGCGATTCAGGTCGGCGAGGTGGTGCATCTTATCGCACAAATCAATTGGGTGGGTCGGACCTCGATGGAAGTGGGTGTAGACGTGTACGGAGAGAATATGGATACGGGAGAGCGGCGCCAGACGTCTACAGCCTTTTTGACGTTTGTCGCGCTGAACCCATCGGGTGAGCCCGTAGAGGTGCCGCCGTTAGCATTGAGTAGTCCCGATGAAGAAGAGCGGTTCAGGGCCGCGGAGACTCGGCGCCAAGACCGTCTCAAGAGTCGTCAAAAAGCTTGAATGGCGAATTGTGTCGGAAAATTGGATGAATCCTGTAGTTTTGTCGAATTTATGCGAGAATAGCGGAAAAGGTAAGCACTGTACCGAAACACACATCGGGTTTGAATGATCGCGTCGAATTTCGTCGAAAATTTTGACAGGGAATTGCTCCTATAACATCGCTACCATGGTCGGTGAGGATTACCTCACCGACTTTGCTATAGGAGGTGGCGTAGGTGCCGGATGCGCCTTTGGTGACTGCGATCACGCGACTGACGGGAATTCTTGTCGATTTGGCGGGCGGCGTGTTTACGCTAGTCATGGTCTATGGGGGCCTTCGCTTTATGCTGTCCCATAATTCCCGTTCCGTCCAGGCCAGCAAAGAGCTCATGGCTCGTGCAGCCATTGGATTGGGGCTGATCCTCTTGGTCGACATGGTCAGGCAGCTCATCCAATTTGTGGTTTCATGAGGGCTAGCACAATTCATGTCGATCCCGTGGTTACGGTCATCGATGCCGCCTCGTCTTGGGCCTGGCATGAAGTGAGCGATCTTGCCGACGTCTGGATGTCCAGACTCATCTTTCATCCGCTACATTGGTATTCTCCGGTTATCGAGCTCTATGGGGTGAGTCGCGATTTAGCCTGGTCATTGACGGGGCTATTGGTGATAGTGGTGGCCCTTCGGAGTATGTGGCCGCAATTAATCTGGTTTCGTTCTCGGTTATCTGTGCCGTTATTTTTAGAGCGGCTGGTGGTGGCAACACTTCTGGCGTGGTCGGGCATTTGGATCGTGAAAGCTTCTCTTACCATCAATAATGCGATTGTCGGATGGCTCATCCAAAATTCCACCCGTTGGAATCCCACACAGGCTTCGGGGGGGGTGCTGTCACCCGTCGTGGTACTGATTGTGAGTCTAGGCATGTTGCTGTTGTTGTTGTACCTGGCCTTGTTTTACGCTATCCGGGCTATTGAGTTATTTATCCTGACGGCGGCGATTCCTTGGTTTTTGCTGTGGTGGGCAACTAAAGACGACGATATGGTGCTTTCTAATCTGGCACGGGAGATTGGGGTTGTAATCTTCATCCAGTCGTTTCATGCCGCAGCATTTTGGCTGGCGGTGCGCATGATGTCTCAAGGCCACTGGGGGTTCATGCGCTCTTTTTTGGAATTGGCTCTCTTATGGTATATGAGCAAACTTCCTACCCAGTTGCGTCGCCTAGTGGGTTTGGGTCAAGGGGGTAATAGGCTTTGGCGATAGTGCGGACGTTTTACGTGCCATTAACTAGGGAACCCGACATCATGTTTGGGCTGAGACTATCAGACATGCTTTGGGTGGGCCTAGCAGGCACGGGCGATCTGGCCCTGTGGCACTGGCGCCTCCAGCCTTTTCCGCTTCGTATCGGGCTCATGACGGTCGTTTCGGTTTTCGGCATTAGCCTGGCAATCTGGCGACTACAAGATGCGACTGCAGCCGAATGGATTGTGCGATGGATCCGGTTTTCGATGGGGGCCAAGCTGTTTTTACCCTGAAAAACTTCTTACAAAACAAAAAATAAGAAATCGAGAGGTGGGCATGCCAGTGGCAGCTCGTATGAGTCAGATGTTTCCGATTCGGGCGATAGGGCCCTCAAGTTGTTTGGTAGGACGCGATCGTTTCACCGCCGTATTCGAGACCGTGCCCATTAACTTTGGTCTACGGTCCAAGAAGGATCAAGATCGGTTAGTGAGGGCTTACACGGCTTTTCTTAACGGGTTAAGGTTTCCCGTTGAAATTTTGGTCAGGTCCGATTACGTGAGGATTGATGACTATCTCGGTGATTTGAAGGAACATGAAGAAGACATTGAGCCACATCTTCGCCCTTCGTTGGGTGATTACATTGAATTCATCCGGGCGACCGCGAGTTTGCAACACTTGGTGCGTCGCCGTTTTTTTATCCTCCTGTCGTGGCAGGGAGCCGATTCGCGCACACGACCGTTGCGTCGTGGAGAGGTTCTCTGGGACGAGGCCGAAATGGAGCTCGAACGGCGGCGCGATCAAATATCGGCGGGGCTTAAGCCATTAGGAATTCGCATCAAGATGTTAGAGCGGGAGGATTTGTTCCGCTTTTTATATGCCAGTCTGGGCGGCGGTCAGTCGTTGCCGCGAGGCACCAGTTGGGTGTGGCAATCATGAGAGGAATTAAATGGAGGCGTAAGGATCCGCTTGATGTGATTTGGCCGAGCCATGTGCGTCTTTTTCCCGATTACGCTGAACTGGGTGATCAGTTCGCTCGCAGCTACATAGTTGTTGGGTATCCCCGAGAAGTGAGTCCTGGCTGGTTTGAGCCGTTGATTGGGTTTCCCAATCCCCTGACTATCGCGTTCGTCAGTGGTCCGATGGACAGCCAAGAAGCTCAGAGTTCCATGAGTCGTCGAATGATATGGCATCGGGGTGTTCAAGCGGCAGACCAAGCCCAAGGACTGATGGGGCGGGCCGAACGCATTGTGGCGCTCGAGGACGCGGAACGCGTGCGTCTAGACTTGGCCAAAGGCGAGATTCGCATGATCGAGGTTGGCCTAACTATAACACTGTGGGCATCAAGCCCGGAGGCATTGGACACCAGTACGCGCCTATTTGAAAGTTTGGTGCAAAGTATGATGATTGCGGTGCGTCGCTTACGCTATCAGCAAAAGGCCGGGATCCGCCAAGCACTGCCCTTAGGTGAACTACCTCCGAAAGTTCGGGAGATCGATAGCCAGACCTGGGCCACGTTGTTCCCGTTCTCAACGCGCGATGTCGTCCATGATGGCGGCCAGGTGTTGGGCATCAATCCAGTCAGCCGTGGTTTTATTATTGCTGACCGCTTCCAGTTGGCATCCCCTCACTCCATCACGATCGGATGGTCTGGCGCTGGGAAAAGCTTTGCGGCCAAGTTGGAGACTCTCCGGTCGCGATATCGGGGATGGGCGGTTAGTGTGGTCGATCCTGAAGGTGAGTATATCAGCTTAGGGAAAGTCGGGGCCATGGTGTGGAAGTTAGGTGTCCAAGAGGATGGAGAAGCGGGTTTCCCCTATGACCCATTTGACCTGGGTGCGGACCACGATTTAGAGGAAGAGAATCGCAAGACGGAGTTTTTATTGCGTTGGCTGAGTCGTTTGGCACCCGAGTTAATGTCCGAGTTTGGCAGCGTGGTTCACGATGCGGTGTGGCGGTCACTACGGTATCGCCACCAGCATTTTTCCCCAGGAACTAATTCCTCTTTAAATGCGCATGCCTTGATGGAAGAAATCGCCCGCGACAGTGTGCGCGCGTCTGATCGACTGGACCTGGCCCATCGCCGATGGCAAAGTTCTATGGGCAATGTGCGCCGAGGCGCCCCAGAGACATTTGAAGTCTTTGACTTGCACCGTCTCGGTGAGTCAACTAAGGGCGCTGCCTATCTTGCCCTCACGGAATGGCTAATGCGACGCATGGGCCAGGAGTGCGGGCGCCGCCTCATCGTTTTCGATGAGGCTTGGCATTTGCTTAACGACAAAGAGAGTTCACCTTACCTGGAGGAGTTGTTTCGCCGCGGACGCAAGTGGGATACGGCTGTGTCCCTGCTTTCCCAGGATATTGGCGATTTTACCCGCCATCGGGCCGCTGAAGTATGCCTGCGCAATGCGCCCATGGTGCTGTTGCTGCGCCAGCACCCCCAAAGCCTGGCAGAAGTTAGCCAACTGTTGCGTCTTCACGAAGGCGAAGTAGATATTATCGAAGCGGCGGGCATTGGCGAAGGACTTCTACTACTCGCGGATGATCACCTGCCCATTCGCGTAATGGCATCAAAATACGAACAGCAACTCCTCATGAGTCGGCAACCGGGAGGCGAAGCGGTATGAACGCACTCAGAAATCGGTTGCAGCGCCGAGCCGGCTTCATAGCCTTTGCGGCTGGCGCCGTAGTCTTTGGAGTGATGAGTCTGGTAAAGCCCCATTCTAACGCGCGGCCAGTGCTTGTGCCGGTAGTAGAACGCTTTGTCGCAGCGGGAAGCCGGGTGCCATCAAAAGCCATCCGATGGGTCAACGAAAATCGGTTGAGAGAAGTCACGGCGAAAAAGCTCCGTGGCTACGCCAAAGTCGCTTTGTTTCCCGGTGAAGTCATGTCGCCAGAACTATTGGGTTCGTATACCCCGGGCACCGTGCTCGTGGCCGTGGTGCCCTCTAATCCGGTTGATGTACGGGTGGCCTCGCTGGGAGAGAATGTCGAGGTGCTGGTTTCCAACCGTCAAGGTGTAAAGTGGCAATCGGGGCCGCTTGAGGTGGTAAGCCGGACCACGGGTGGCGGAACCGTGGCTAGTGTCAATCTGGCTATGAGTATGAGATCAGCAATGGCATTCGAAGCCGCGGCTAGCCACGGCACGGTCGAACTGGTGGGACTTCCTTCATGATCATCGTAGCCAGCGGGCATCCGGGCGTTAATCGCTATTGTCGTGAAGTCAATCCCAAGGGAGTTGTGGTGCTAGATACCTTTGCTGAAGCGCGACAGATGTGGTCGAGGGCTGATAAGGTGTTGGTGGGGGAGCACGTGGAGGATTTTTCTGACCTCTTGGATTGGTTAAGTCGAACAACTCAACCACCTTTCGAAGGTGAACTCGTGCTCTGGGTAGGCCTTGACTTCCAGCATTCGGTTCTGTCTCGCCCTATCGCGGGACTGTCGGTGTGGCAGGGTGAGATAGACCGTGAGCGGCTCGATCAATGGTGGCAGGTTCCCAAGCCACACTTATCGCCCGATCTGGATCGATGTTGGGCCACTGTCTCGGTCTTCCCGTATTGCCCCATCGCTCCACTGGCGGAAGCTTTAACGCGTTGGTCTGATGAGCAGTTTGGTTTGGGCGGCGGGTGGGTCGACGCGGATTGGCACGAGGCCTCGTTGTCTATGATTTGGAACCCTGAACTATATAGGCGGCGCGAATTTCCCTTCGAACGACTGCGTATCCAACGGGTTAACCACCATCTGCTGGTCCCGGCCCCGCCCCCCTGGAAACCGGGGACTCGATCCCTGGTCACTAGTGATCTGGAACGCCTCCTCCAAGAAAAGTGGTCGTGGCAGGGATGGAATCTGGGGTCTCAGATTGCCACGCCTTGGGCGATAGAGTTATTGCACCACATTCGCATGGTGGTGATCTGGGGCGATCGCGCGACACCCGTGTCGGCGATGGAACGGACCGAGCAGTTTATCCGAGTGTATCGCGATGACGTCAAACTGGTAGTGGCCTATGTGGGTGACAGCCCGCCTTGGAAGGATCGGGTGGCTTCCCGCTGGCAACTGTGGCCTGTCATCCCCGAAAGCAAAGATGTTGTGGCACCTGCCCGCAAGGGACTATTGCAAATACCCTCACGAAAGAAGGATTAAGCAATGCCGAGCGAGTCATGGAGACCCGACGACAGGGTGTTGTCCGTGCCCCTGTTCGCGGGCGAACCCCAATCGGATATGGAAGCGACCCTGGTCCGTTGGACCAATAAGCTCAATGATGAATTCCCTGATCGCCTATCGCATTTAGTATGGGACCGGGGCAGGGTGCGTCTTTTAGAAGAGGCTTTGGAGGGCATTTCCCGCGATGATGAGGAGTGTCCCGAACATTTGGTGGCCTTCTATAGGCGCTCGTTGATCAATCGCTTGACCGGACTGGGTCCGCTAGACGCCTTGCTCTTAGATGATACCGTGGCCGAGATTATGGTAAACGGCCAAAGCGCCTATGTGGAGCGACTCGGGGTCATTGAGCCGCGTAGGGTGGAATTTTACGATGTGGACGAAGTTCAAGATCTGGCCCGTCGCATTGCCAATCGCGCCGGTCGGGAGTTAAATACGGAGGTTCCGATCTGCGATGCGCGGCTTAGTGATGGTTCGCGTATTCACTGCGTATTGCCGCCCGTGAGTGAAGTACCGACTATTACAATTCGGCGGGCTCCCTTACAGACGATGGGGGTGGAGCAATATCTCGCGAATGGGTCTATAAATCCTGAACTCCTGGAGGATCTAAAAGACTTGGTGCACACCCGCCACAACATCATTATTGCGGGCGGTGCCAGTTCTGGTAAAACCTCGTTGCTGCGGCTGATGGCATCATGGATCGGGGACGAGGAGCGTCTGGTGACCATCGAAGATGTTCGTGAGCTGAATGTGGAACATCAAAACACCGTCCGCCTTGAAGCCCATCGCCAGTTTACGGTGAAGGAGTTGATTAAAAGCGCGTTGCGCATGAGACCCGATCGCATCATCGTAGGGGAGGTGCGGGGCCATGAGTCTTTAGATTTGTTGGAGGCGATGTCCAGCGGGCATCCCGGCAGCCTCTGTACGGTGCACAGCGCTGATGGCGGCATGGGAACTATCTACCGTTTGGCTCGAACCGCGCTTGAAAAAGGCGTCGGGATGTCGTTCGATTCATTGATCCAACAAATAATGGATACGATCCAGATTATCATCTATTTGGTTCGCGAACCCAGCGGACATCGCCGCGTCGATACGGTCATGAATGTTACGCCGGAGGCTCTCAGTATGAGATGGCATTGGAATGGTGGGGCCTTTTCCAAGGGAGACCCCCATGCGGGGGTTTCCCAGATCCGCACCCACCAGGATGAAAAAGTATTTTTCACAGGAGAGGATCAATGACGGCTTTGGCGTGCGCCATTATCACGGGGATCGGGGTTTGGACGGGGTTTCGCGGTCTGGCCTATTGGCCTACCAGCCTGGGCTTGGCTTTTGGGGTCGTCCAAGCGAATCCGACTTTGGTTATGATAGGGGCGGCGATTGGGCTGTCGTTTGCCCATTATTTGGATGCCCAGCATTTTGAAGCCAAACGAGATCGAGACGAAGAAGCGTCGGTACTATTCTTAGTGCGGATGCGTCAGCTTCTCGGGGTAACCGGCACTTTGGGGGGAGCCTTGGATGAAATGGGATACAGAACCCGTCGTCCGACGGCCGATGCGGGCGAAGAGCTTTTAGGAGAACTGTCGCGTGAACTCAATGTCGGTGTGGTTCTGTTTTTCGCCCGGGTCGCGCTATTGGTGCGTCGCCATGGCGGGTCACTCCTCCCTGTGATAGGGTGGGCGGCCGACGCGATTCAACGTGCTCAAGCGCTTCGCCACGCGCGCCAACTGGAGGAGGCCGCGCAACGGTCCACGATTGTTGTGCTGGCCCTGGCCCCGTTTGCTGTGCTGATGTTGTTTCGAGGCATGCTGCCTTCGTTTTACCGCATTCTCTTGGGATCAACGATTGGCAACGCAGCTTTGTTGATGATTGGTGTCGTGACAGTGGGGGTGTTAACGGTCTTAACAGCCCATATTCGTAGGGAGGCTCAAGTGCGATGATCGTGCTCGCAGCATTCTGTGCATCCATAGCCATATTACTATGGATCGATCGAATCAAGGTTGTCTGGCTGGCGGTGATGGGGTTGACGCCTGGGGCGTGGATGTCTCACAACGGACCAATATGGATAGGGTGTGCGCTGATGAGTGTCGTACTGTATATGATGGGTCAATCGGGCGGGGCTGAAGTGTCTGAGCGCGAGATACGTGCCGCCCTGGCACGCTTTTGGCAAGAAACGGCCGTCTTGTTGTCGGCGGGACTAACCTTTTGGCAGGCGGTGGAAGCCTCTTTGGGGTTTGAACCGCTGTTAGCGGGACCTCTGTCCGAAGCTGTCGAGAGCCTTATGCGCCGATCTAACACAGTTCCCCAGTCGCTTCAAGGTCTAGGCGTCGATGGCCCGTTGACCGGGCTATTACTGCAACACGGATATCGTCACGGCATTACCGCGGATCACATCAAGTCGCATGCGCAACACTTAGAGGACCGACTAGTGTACGAGGCGGAGCGCAAAAAGCGGCGGGATCCCATTTGGCTGACCATCTTGCCGGCGATGTTGCTGCTTAACGTGCTCTGGCTGTTTCTAGCACCTATGGTGGTTTTGGCGGGTCATAGCTGGCTGAAACTATAAGACGTGATAGCCGGCGCGGTGAGTGCATGCATCGCTATTGCGGCGCTTGAGGTGAGGTCAAGAGGTGGTGTAACTTCGCATAGGCTTCAGACAATTGGTCGTTGACAACCACCGCATCGGCTAGATTTTTGATAAGCAGGGACTCGTCCGCAATCGCCTTGAGGCGTAAAACCATTTCGTCATCGTGGGTGCCACGTTCTTTGAGGCGCCACTTAAGACTCTCGTTCGATGGGGGTAAAATGCCCACAATGGTTACTAAGTCGGGCCAGATGGCTTTAACTCGTTGGGCACCTCCGTATCCTAGGGAGATAATGGCAGTGCGTCCCGATTCTAAGGCACGCGATAGTTCTCGTACGAGTACACCGTAGCGATTACCGTGTATCCATTCGTTTTCAACAAATTCGCCTGCCCTTTCGCGCATGGTAAACTCGTCCATACGGAGAAATATGTAGTCCCGACCAGGCGTCTCAGTCAGACGGGGCGGCCTAGTGGTGCAGGTAATCACCCGGTCAGCAATCCCGTCTTGCTGTGCCTTTTCAGCTAACGTTGTTTTGCCTACTCCGCTTGGGCCAATAAGGACAAAAATTCGGCCTGTCATGTCATCAAACCTCTATCGAAGGATTCACGCACACTGAGGCCCTACCGGGACTCACACCAACTGGAACAGGTGGCGTATTGTGGGCTATGATTGAGTGTACCACGAGCGAGGCTTTTCGTCAGAGTACGGCACGAAATCCAGGGTTTGTACCGCTGTGCCAACATTTCCAAGTCGTTACCTCCGAGAGTTTTCCGGACCATTATTGTCTTTTCACCAGGAGGGCGTCCGATATTGGAGGTGAATGTCGTCCGTCCCCATGGCTGAACGGGTCGGGCACCTACGGGGACCGAAGTCTTGCCGTGGGCCAGTGTTGAGACCAACTCGTTTTGGCATTGGTTTGACCAAAGAAGTTGTTACCACTTCCTCCGCTTGACGAACTCCATTTGAGGTTCTATCGCCACAGCAAGTGCCTTAAACGAGGGGCTGTCCAAAAAGGGGTAGCCCTTTGTTGTTACTGACGTGTCAACGAAAATGCTTTCGGGGTTCATGCCAATACCAGGTACGGCAACGAATCGTTAATTTTTCGCCATCCGCCGGGTTGTGGAAGGTGATGGCCGTTTCCACCCATCTCCCGTCGCGTCTGACAACAAAAACACGGTGGGTTGCGGGATCATACGACCGCCAGGGCGTGGGATGCTGTTCTTGTGGTACTCTCAACGTGCGTTATGAGGCTATCAGCAGTGGGTGATGGGCTGAGCATGTCAATAAATGTCATTTGGGGATCCCGTGAATGAATCGTTGATGCTGTAAAATGTTGTTGCGGAACGAGCATGGTTCGGGGGAATCCATTGCTGAACCGCTACATTGCTCGGTCCGTATGATGGGGTGATGACGACAAGAGTCCATACGAAGGATGACCCGGCGATGGCCAAGCTGTTGGCCGGTTTCTATTTCCAGTAAGAACCAACCCGAACGGGTTGGCGTTGGTGGGAAAGACAACCCCGTGGGTTTGCACGCTCGATTGAGATTGGATCGTTGGTGGCTTTGAACAAAGACGTAAGATAACGGCTTCGATCTCTTAACCTCGAAGGAGTAACACCGTGGGCCGAAACGGTCGCCAACGTCGAGCGCGCCGACGCCGGCGCAATGCCGATTTAAAGTGTAGGTGGTGCGGTTGTCCCGCTAAACCTTATGGCGGGTTCGACGGGGAACTGAACGCTGCCATGATTCGTGGGGTGCCTGGTTCGCCCGAGGGAAGCCGTTTGCCTGTCCATGTGGACTGTATCGAGGGCTTGCAGATGGCGGTTACCAGCGATGATAAGGGCTGGCAGGAGCGCGTGCGCCTTGTTTATGTTCAGGATGGGACGATCTAGCGAAAGAAGTCACGGGCACGAGGGGTCCGGCAACGCTGCCTTGAATTTGGGGCCATAAGACGATCCTTCTCAGCGTCGCTGTTGCTGCGTGTAATCAGATTCTTGACTTTCGCACCTTGAAATCGCCACAAATATAAGCGAGGAAAAAGCCGCAAAACCCGCATGAATACTGGGTTTTTGGTATAATTAAGGTGCGTCCAAATCAACCAAAA
>JAJZXX010000078.1 GCA_021806205.1 Bacillota bacterium
TACTTAGGCGGAGGCACTCTTATTTACCCAGGGTGTCGGCGCATTGCTTCGGAACCACCTGCCCACTTGTCCTATCCCACACTAAAAACCACGCCACAACCTGAAGAACACTCAATGAGCAAGAGCCGAACCCGGAAAAGCTTGTCCAGCTCTAGAATGGAAATATCTAATCAAGGCTCCGCCATGGCGGAGCATGGGATGGCTTGTGACGCCGCCCGAGGTGCCCATAAGCGGGGGATCAGAGACGCAAATTTCCCCGGTTGTTATCCGTGAATAGTATAGCGCAGGGCATCACGTGTGTTGAAAGGTAATGTGGAATACTTTTTGACTGGGATCCGGCAACGTGACTGCCTCACCGTCGACCGTAAGGTGAAAAGCCCTGGTACCCACCCACACCTCTACGCTAGACGTTGCCGATAGTTTGAGCACTTGCCCTGCCTGATATGTTGTACCGCCCGTGGACAAATTTTGGCCCACTCCGTTTTTCCATATTTCAAGCCAGCACGGTCCCGTGAACCCCAGGCGAACTTGAACCGGGCCGGCTACATGATAGACTAGCGTCCCGGCTGCGGGATTGTTAGAAGCCAGCGTCACTGCCACGGCCGAAGACGAGTGGCTCGGCAACACCGAAGTGTGATGATGATGATGATGATGCGAGCGAGAGGTGGTCTTTGTCGATGGGCTGGCCGACGATTGAGTGGACGGTGCCCCGACCGGCTTAGGCTGATTATGTAAAAAAACAATACCGGCAATGAATAAAGCCACCAAAACCAATGACGCGCCAAACACCACGCGCCCACCCCCAGGCGGCGGTGTTTTTTCCAATCGCCGGGATCTATTTTGAGCAATTTTTGGCGAGGCGGAGCGTTTTCCCGCACGACGATGTCTGTCCGACCGCGTCGGTACCCGGGCCATCGCCATTTTCGTAGCGGGGTTGTCTTCTTGTTTGGCTAAACGACGGCGGTAGTCCACTAAGGCGTCGGCATCGGCGCCCAAGTACCGCGCGTAAGTTCGTAAAAAGCCCACGGCATAAACCTCTCCGGGCAACCGTTCCCAAGCATCGCTCTCCAGAGCCTCCAAGTAGTCGCGCCGAATATGCAACTCTTGACTAATGTCCCCAATGTCTAACCGACGAGATAACCGGGTCCGTTTAAGGTATTCGCCAATGCTTAAGGTATCGTCCGCCACCAGTGTCCCCCCTTTCTAGCCATCACGGCCACACTCGATTTAGCGTACGCGCAAATGGAATGGTTTCCCGAACATGTTCCAATCCCCCGATCCAGGCCACTAGACGCTCCAGACCCATCCCAAAGCCACTATGGGGCACCGATCCATACCGCCTGAGATCAACATACCAGGCATAGTCTTTGGGGTCCATATTATAGGCATTAAGACGCGCTAACAAGAGGTCTAAGTCGTGAATGCGCTGACTGCCCCCCATGATCTCCCCATAACCCTCTGGGGCCAACAAGTCGGCCGCCAGTACCAAATCGGGCTGTTTGGGGTCTGGTTGCATATAAAAGGGCTTAATCGCCCCGGGGAAATGGGTCAAAAACACCGGCCTATCAAACATAGCGGCCAGGGCGGTCTCGTGGGGAGCACCCAAGTCCTCTCCCCAGGCGATATCGTAGCCCGCGTCATTCAGCCGTTCGATAGCCGCATCATAAGTAATGCGCGGAAACGGCGGGATGACGCGCTCAAGTGCTGTCACATCGCGTTCAACCCGGGTTAGGTCCTCAACATGGTGCGTTAAAACCTGTTTCACGACATAACTCAAAAGCGTTTCCTGCCAGTGAAGGCTCTCTTCGAAATCACAAAACGCCATTTCAGGCTCAACCATCCAAAATTCCGTCAAATGGCGGCGAGTTTTTGACTTCTCTGCGCGAAAGGTGGGGCCAAAAGAATAGACGCGGCCCAACGCCATGGCCAATGCTTCCATATACAGCTGACCCGACTGCGAGAGAAAGGCCGGCTCACCGAAGTAGTCAATGCCAAATAAGGTGGTGGTGCCTTCCGCAGCCAGAGGGGTGAGAATGGGTGGATCGGCCACCACAAAACCGTGGTGATCCAGGAACTCACGAATCGATCGAATAATGCGAGCGCGTAGGCGAAGAATCGCTGTCTGCCGAGTACTGCGCACCCAGAGATGGCGATGTTCCATCAGGAAATCTACGCCATGGGACTTGGGTTGAATGGGAAAGTCAGGGCTCGGGGCCAAAACCCGGACGTCTGTCGCATCGATCTCGACCCCAGACGGCGAGCGGACGTCTTGGCGCACCGTTCCCGTGACCGCAATCGCACACTCCTGCTCCAAGCCCTCCCCCCCGCCACGGAGAGCCCGTGCCACCGCCTGAATTTCTCCGGTGCCATCCCGCATGATTATAAAGTGAATCTTTCCCGATGAGCGAAAATGGGTGAGCCAACCCTTCAGTTCGACCGCCTGGCCTACATGCTGCGGCAGATCTTGAATGGAGGTCGCAAGACCCATTACAACGCCCCCTTCTCCAGGAGATTGCGGAATATGACTAACCGTTGTATTTGATTGGTTCCTTCGTAAATTTGGGTGATCTTTGCATCGCGCATCATGCGTTCCACAGGATAGTCCCGCACGTAGCCGTACCCCCCGAAAAGCTGTACGGCGTCCGTAGTCACTTTCATCGCAGTGTCCGAGCACATGAGTTTGGCCATGGCCGAATAACGAGTGACCTCAGGGGAAGACGCCGCATCAAATCCAGCGGTTTCTACCACATCCGCGGCTCGGTACAATAAATGCCGACTGGCTTCCACTTGTGTCTCCATATCCGCCAACATAAACTGAATCGCCTCTTGGTCGACGAGTGGTCGACCAAATTGGTGGCGCTGCTTTAGGTGTTCTAGACTGACGTCTAAGGCGCCTTGAGCGATGCCGAGCGCCTGCGCCGCAATTCCCGGTCGGGTTCGGTCCAAAGTGCGCATGGCAATCTTAAAGCCTTCTCCCTCTTCACCCAATCGATCCTCTTCGGGTACGACCACATCATCAAAATTGAGCATGGCCGTCTGTGACCCGCGGATCCCCATTTTATCCTCAATCCGTCCGACCGTAAGCCCCAGGGACTGGCCATCAACCACGAAGGCCGACACCCCTTTAAGGCCTTTGGAGGGATCGGTGGTCGCGAACACCACCACGGTTTTAGCCAGCCCTCCGTTTGTGATAAAGACTTTGGTGCCGGAAATATGATAGCCATCGTTTTGCAGCACGGCACGGGTTTTGGTGCCACCGGCGTCCGAACCCGCGTCCGGTTCTGTCAAGGCGAATGCCGACAGTTTTTCCCCCGAGGCAATGGCAGGGATAAACCTTCTTTTTTGTTCGGAATTGCCCGCCACCAGGATCGGCATGGCGCCTAAATGTTGCGCGGCAATTATAAGACTGGAGGTAGCACAGACCCGTGCCACTTCCTCCACCGATAAACAGAAGGTAAGCAGGTCAGCGCCGCCGCCGCCCAGATCTTCAGGCATACCCACGCCCACTAAACCATTGGCGCTGAGTAGCTGGTAAACATCCCACGGAAACTCGCCAGTGCGGTCGATGTCCGACGCCCGCGGCAGGATATGCTCTCTTGCCAGTTTTCTGACGGTTTCCCGAAACAATTGCTGTTCATCACTTAACCCGTACTGCACCGTACGACACTCCTCTTGCGCAGGGCGCTAAAAGTTCCCGATTGCGGACGGTTTCTACGAATGCCGCCGACCACGTCTCCATGATACAATAATCTCACGAGGTGAAGTCTAAAAATGCCTGCCCGCGACACATTTAGCATGGCGATCGTAATCCTTTCCCAGGTGATGTTCCCTGGGGTTGTCTCAACGGTCAGCGTTTCCCCCAAGAGTGCGGCCGCTTCCGCTCGCATCGCGGTGGCCCAGGACCATAGTCTGGTCTTCGCCCTCGAACGCCATGATCGGCAACCGGCCACCGTAGTGACAACCGGACGAGTACTAGAAATGACCGACACGTATGACGGTTGGACTCTTGTTGTGGCCGGTATTCAGCGGGCTCACATGCTGAATTGCCATCACCAAGGCCAGGCACTGGTGGGGCAATTTCGCTATGCCGCGGATGCAGAGGAAACCATCCCGCCATTGCTCATTGAAGAAGCCTGGGCCCTAGCTTCGGAACTCTCTGCGATGGTGCGTGAGAGTGCATCGCCTTGGGGTCTGCCGCAATCTCCGACACCCTTATCCTACTGGATCGCGGCCCACGTGCCGCTCAGTGCCCCTACCCAACAAGAGCTCTTGGAGATCGCCAGTACGCGTGGCCGGTTAGCCAAAGAGATTTCACTGATGCGCACCCTATTAGATGGTCTACGCACCGAACATAGTGGTTAGCGATTCGGGCCGCCTTCAAATCTTTCCAGTATAGGCAGGAGGACCTCCGCAATCCAGCGGCTCCAGTAGTGTCGATCCCGGTTAAGCCGCTTAAAATGACTAATTCCCGCCCAACTGTTCATGGGCAGCGGAGCCGCGCCGGTAATGCCAATGGCGATATTGCCGGGATGTGCCGGTGTGGGCCACTCCACTTGGACCTCAAGAGTATCGCCGTATCCGAGTACCCAAAGTCCGGGTTGCGATGCCCACCGCTTAATGGTCCAGCCCTGGGCCAGCCGAACCCGACGGGCCGGCGCAAGAAAATCTCCTTCAGGCCAAGCGGCCGTTTTCAAATAGGTTAAAAACTGCTCCTGGTGTTGATGACTGAGGGCCTCTTGCTCCAACTGGTCCCATTCGGCCATTTCGTGCGACATCAATATTAGCGGGCGTATTTGTAAAATGGGCACTTGGCGCCGATCACGCCTGAGGCTGAGCCAAGATTCCGGTCCCATGGGTCGGCGCGGAGTATAAGTGCTTTCTAGACGCGTACCGCGCTGAACCCGCCTTAGTGTCATCGTCGTCGCCCAATCCTCTGTCCACCGGGGTATCGACCACTCCGCTTGAGCCCGGACCCTAATGGGCTCAGGGCTTGCCGTTAAACGATTCAGCCACTTTACCCCCCGCTCGCCGGTTGTGGTCAGATCGCATGTGACATAACGGCACCGCAACCCTAAAAGGGTTTCGCCTGAGGAGGGACTTTCCTGACGCCATCGAACCCGACACGACCGCGATCCCAATTGGCCGGCCAGTTTGATCCAAAGAGGCGTTAAGTGTGTTCTGTCGGAACTGAGTCGCCACTCTTCCCAGCCGGTGTTCCAGGAACGATGTTGCAAGATGCCCCAGGAAAGCTTGACGGCGTTTTGTGGACGTCCGTCAGACCACCACTCTAATTCTTCGCGGTCCTCCCACCCCGCTGGATCCCAAATTTCTTCAGTCAGTGTCCACAGCCACGATTGGGACGGCGCATGAATGGTGAGTCGCTCTGGCTCCCATCCCACCCATGAATCGGCTCCGCAGGGGATCCAGATGCGGTCGGGACCAATTTCTGCAAGAAATTGCACTAAATAGGCCCAGGTGATTGTCGCCTCCATGGGATCCAGCCAGGCGTCAATGGTCAAAGGCTGCGTTTGAAACAAAAGCCAGGGTTCCAAGGCGCGGACTCCGCGAGCACGGATGGTCACTCGGCGATTTTCTACCTGCTTGCCTTCTTGTGCGAGCCAATCTTCGGTGGCTTGGGCATCGGCCCAAAAGGACACGGCCCCAGTGCGAGGCGCTTCCGAGAACTGAGCCAAGTATCGCATCGCCACCAACCTTTTTTCCAAATGTCCGGTCGTGACGCCTCCGGCGTTCCTCCCATTATAGGCGATCGGGGCCTTTATACCCAAGTTAGGGCGAATCAGCCTGCGGCTAAATTTATCCCGTACAGAGATGGTATTGACTGGACTCACTAGCATTTAAAAAGCTTAGCCCTCTAGACATGGGGGCTAAGCCGCGGTCTGGCGGGACTATAGTTAGCGGCTCAGGAGGGTGCCGACATATTGTAAAATAGCCTGACTACACTCCGAGCAGTATCCGTCGTGGTCCATCAGGCGCCCTGCCACGTCGTTGAGTTTTTTTAGCTGATCTTGATCTGGCGTGCGAGTTGATGTGGTGACTTTGACGACGTTCTTCAGATCATTAAACAGCTTGGTCTCAATGGCTTGCCTCAGGCCGCTGTGAGAGCGGTAGTCAAAGCGGCGTCCATGGCGCGCCAAAGTGGAAATCCGAATCAAGATCTCTTCACGAAAGGCCCGCTTGGCGTTGTCCGTTATACCAATTTGTTCCTCAATCGACCGCATGAGTTTTTCGTCAGGTTCCAGCTCCTCGTCGGTAATTGGATCGGTTAATTTCGTTTTGTTCACGTACGCTTCCGCGTTGTCCAGATAGTTGTTCATTAAGGCTTGTGCCGATTCTTCAAAGGAGAAGACAAATGCCTTTTGGACCTCAATTTTGGCCATCTCATCGAATTCCTTGCGAGTCTCATAAATCAAATTCAAGAGCCGCTCACGCTCGTCGTCGCTAAGTCCGGTATGCTGTTCCAGACCGTCTTTCAGTGTCTTTAATGCATCCAGCGGGTTAATGCATTGGGCCCCCGGCCGTACCAATGCGCTGGACAAACGATTAATCACATAACGCGGCGAGATTCCGTCCATCCCTTCCATCGGGTGTTCGTCACGCAACTCACGGACATCCTTGGCGGTATATCCTTCTACCGGCTGACCATCAAAGAGACGCATTTTTTTGATGGGCGACATGCCTTGCTTCTTCGAGTCCTTGAGCCGCGATAACACCGCGAACATACTGGCTACGCGCAGAGTGTGCGGCGCCAAGTGAACGCCTTTCAAACCCGATTCGGTGATAAGTTTTTCGTAAATGCGCGTCTCATCACGCACCTTGAGGTTATAGGGCACGCGCACCAAAATCATGCGGTCACGCAACGCCTCATTCTTTTTGTTTTCAACAAATCGGAGATACTCTGCTTCGTTGCTGTGACTCACAATCACTTCGTCGGCGTAAATCATTGAGTAACGGCCCGTTTTGATATTTTGTTCTTGGGAAAGCGTCAATAAGCCGTACAGAAATTTTTCATCGCTTTTGAGCATCTCGATGAATTCCATCAGGCCGCGGTTGGCAATGTTAAGTTCTCCATCAAACCGGTAGGCTCTCGGATCGGATTCCGATCCATATTCGCCAATCGTGGCCAGGTCGATCGACCCCGTCAGTTCGCTAATGTCTTGGCTTTTGGGATCGCTCGGGGAGAATGTGCCAATCCCTACGCGATTTTTTTCCGAAAATACCATGCGCTCCACAGGAACATTATCGACACGGCCAACGTACTCATCGTTCAGACGCTGCCGGCAGACGGGGCAAAGGTCTCCCTCAATATAGATGCCGTAGTCTTTTTTAACCTCCGGCCTTAGCGCCTGGGGAATCAGATGCAGCGGATCTTCCTGCATGGGGCACTGTTGAATGGCGTAAATAGCCCCGCTTTCGGTTCTGGAATAGGCTTCCAGCCCGCGTTTGAGCAACGCCACCAGAGTCGATTTGCCACCGCCCACCGGACCCATGAGCAACAGAATCCGTTTTCGTACTTCCAATCTTTGGGCGGCTGAGTGGAAATACTCCACCAATTGATTTAAAGCATGCTCTAGACCAAAGATTTCGCCCTCGAAAAATCGATATCGGAGGATACCGTCGCTGTCGGTTTCCACCCCTTGCTCGGCAATCATGTCGTAAATGCGGGCATGGGACAGCCGCGCCAGACGGGGTTGTTCACGGACTTGATTGAAATAGTCTCGAAAAGTTCCCCGCCAGTGCAGATCGTTTTCTTGACTTCTCAAAGCGTCCAGTCGTTCCCACAAATCCATGATCGTCCCTCCCTTTCGCACTCTCTGTCCGCCAACGTTAAGCTGTTACAACACGGTTTTCGTGTCGAGGTGGCCATCAAAGCTCAAAATCAGGCGCTTATTGGATGAGCGCGTCTCCAAATGCACGGGGCGTCCCCAGAGTCGGTGGACGTAGCGCAAGGTGCGTTCCGCATAGGGAAGATCCAGGTCAACGCCCTCGTGGCGGTGAATCAGGTAGAGTTCGCCGCGTTGATTGAAATCGCCATCGTTCACATGAATCACCGGTATTCCCCCGTGGACTAACTCCTTGACGAGTTGGTCACGAATTAGCTCAAATTGACGGCTTTTGACAATCACGTGGTCCTGGTCAGCGCCGTAGACGAATAGGTGTAGGGCTTCGGCCACTTCTTCGGTCAAATAATTGCGAACAAACGAGACATCATCGTCGACGGTTCTCGCCAAAAAAATAGCATCCCGACCCTGGCGCCGCTCCAAGTCTTGGAAGACGCTGTATCCTAAGGCGTAGGGATTAACCTGGTACACTAAGGGGGCTGTGACCTGGCTATGCAAACGAGCGTAATCGATGTAATCATCATCGCTGAAGGTGAGTTGACGCATTAATGTGGCATGCCAATAGGTGGCCCAGCCCTCATTCATTACCTTCGTGCGGATCTGGGGCCAAAAATACATCATCTCTTGGCGCACCATTTCAATCACATCGCGCTCCCAGTCCTCCAAATAATGACTTTCGACCATGATGAAACGGAGCAAGTCTTCCTCTTCATGCGTGTTAGGTTTCACCTGGCGCTCCCCAATTGAATCCGAGGGGCTTTGAAGGCCCCAATCCGCCGAACTCCATCCCCGCTGAGGTCTCAAATGATTCTCGACAGCCCGCGGTCTTACGCTCGGTGCGGGTAGGCTGATGTGTTCTTGCAGTGATAGCACCGCATCCAAAAATTGCTCGACCGCGGTATGACCGACTTGAAATTCATACTGCCGGACGCGTTCGGCGTGTCGCGAAACAACCTCGACCATGTCAGAACCGGTGTGGTGAAAGCAGTGGTTGTGGTGAAAAAAGTCGACGTGGCCCATGACGTGGGCCCGAACGAACGTGTTCTCCAACTCGGAGTTGGAGGCCAGCAAAAAGGCGTAGGCGGGATTGGCATTAATCACCATCTCGTATAGCTTATTCAGGCCATAGTCGTAACGCATCTTCATCGCATGGTAGGCCTTCCCATATGACCAGTGGGCCATGCGCCCAGGAATCAGGTAAGCCGCAATCTCATAGAGCACCGAGGCTGGCACATTTTCGAAGGTGATGGCGAACGGATCCAGCCCATTGGACCTGGCTAGATCCCAAATTTCCTGATCGGTAGGATAACGGGGACTGTCCACAAGTTTATGCCCCCTCGCGTGGAAAAAAGGCTTTAAGGGCCGGATAGACGTCGCCGCGATGCGTAATGGTCACGGTCTTAAACCGAGGATGCTGCAGTCGGCTAAAGGCGGACATGAGCGTGCTGGTGTAGCCGCCTTCGCGAATCTCAGCATAACCAAACACGTTCACCCCCGGGAGCATTGATTCCAAAATATCGACGGTACGGCGATTATCCGCATCAGACCAATTATCGCCATCAGAAAAGTGGATCGGGAAAATGTTCCAGGCTTCGGGTCGATACCGGGTGTCAATCACCTCGCGGCAAAGTTGGTAGACAGAGGACACTTTAGTTCCGCCACTTTCGCCCAGTTGAAAGAATTCGGATTCAGTGACTTCGCGGGCTTGGGTGTGGTGCACCAAAAAGACCACCTCGACCGCTTCATATTGCGTTCTGAGGAATTTCAGCATCCAAAAGGCAAACGTCCGCGCCATCATTTTTTTGAAGTCGCCCATCGATCCGGAAATGTCCCGCATCGCAATAATGACCGCATTATCTTCGGGATCGGGTTCGTCAACCCAGGTTTTAAATCTCAGATCCCGCTCCTTCCACCCGCCAACTTGGGCGCGGCCCGCCACTGCATTACGAATGAGGTTTTGTTTGAGACTTTGACGCTTATCCAAGTTACCCATGAGCCCTTTGGGGCTGATGTCTTTAAATTTCAAAGCGGGCACTGGCAGTGTCGCCAACGGTTTGGATTTGAGATAGGGGAGACCGAGCTCATGGAACATGAGACCAGCCAGTTCTTCAAAGCTGACCTCAGCTTCGATGTAATCGATTCCGGGTATTTCTCCGGGAGCTCCAGATCCCCCGTCCCCCTTCTGGGACAGGCCATCCTGGGGTATTCGGCCCAACACGTCGCCGGGACGCCCGCCACCTTGGTCCTGGCCGACCCGGTCTCCCTGCCAAGAATGAAATCGAAATCGATACTGTTCCAATGAGCGAAGCGGTACTTTGAGAACGTGCTTGCCGTCCGACGTGATGATGCTCTCGTCAGAGATAAGGTCCGGCAGCCGGTCTCTTAGTGCTTCCCGAATTTTTTCCAAATGGCGGCGTTGGTCCTTGGCTCCCTTACGTTCTAGGGACCAATCAGGAACAAACAGCGCCATGATGGACACACCTCCAATTACGAGAGTGATCCATCATATGCGGGATACGATGTCGATTTGCCCGGGGACAACAAAAATTGCGGTGTTGCAGCTTTATTCCCCGGCGGTCTTGACCACTCGGGACTAGGATTCGGGTTTCTCGACGAGCTTTTTCAAGGCATCATCGGTTAAAAACACGTCCCGCGGGCGGGCGCCGTCCTGGGCGCCAATATATCCCTTAGCTTCCATGGCATCGATCAAACGGGCAGCCCGGGTATATCCTACTCGCATGCGCCGCTGCAACATAGATGTCGACGCTTGCCGACTATCCACCACAATTTTCAGAGCGTCCCAAAAGAGGCTATCGCTTTCAGCGCTGCTGCTGCCAGCAGCTTCAGGGATTCCGAAATCCGGAACGGTCACATCCTCAGCGGGATCGCTTGCGCGGTCCTTCAAATACTGGACGACGCCTTCGATCTCCTTTTCACCGACAAACGCCCCTTGGACTCGCGCCGGCTTGGCCGAGCCTACCGGCGAATAGAGCATGTCGCCGCGGCCCAGCAGCTTTTCCGCCCCGGCCGTGTCCAGAATCGTACGTGAATCGACCTGGCTGGACACGGCAAAGGCAATACGCGAAGGGATGTTAGCCTTAATGGTGCCGGTAATAACGTCCACGGAAGGCCGCTGTGTAGCGACCACCAAATGCAGTCCCGCCGCCCGTGCCATCTGGGCCAGCCGAGCGATGGATTCCTCGACGTCCTGGGGTGCGACCATCATGAGATCGGCTAGCTCATCAATAATGACCACGATTAAAGGCAGATGCTCCTTTTCGTCATGTTCGACCATTTGGTTGTAGCGGGCCACGTCGCGAACTCCCCGATCCGCAAACAAGCGATAGCGGCGTTCCATCTCGGCAACCGCCCACCGCAAGGCACCCGCTGCCTTCTTGGGCTCGGTTACGACAGGGCTAATCAAATGCGGAATACCGTTATACACCGACAACTCGACGACTTTCGGGTCGATCAGCAAGAGCCGGGCGACATTGGGACTGGCACGCAAAAGTAAGCTAGTGATGATCACGTTAATGAGGACACTTTTCCCCGAACCGGTGGCGCCCGCCACCAACAAGTGTGGCATTTGTTCAAGGCGGGCAATAATCGGTGCGCCAGCCACATCCCGTCCCAGCGCCACACTAAGCGCCGAGTCGCTGTCCCGAAATTCTTGAGTTTCCAGGACGTCACGTAACATCACGCGGGCAATCTGGTCGTTGGGAACCTCAATCCCGATGGCGGACTTCCCGGGAATCGGAGCTTCAATGCGGACGCCCGTCGCGGCCAGGGAAAGCGCAATGTCGTCCGCCAGGTTAACGATTTTAGAAACCTTTACCCCCCGGGGCGGAACGATTTCAAATCGGGTGATGGCCGGCCCTTGGCTTACATCACTCAATTGCACCTCAATTCCAAATTGCTGCAAGGAATCGACAAGCACTTGTCCCCGACTTTGGGCTGAGGCCGTCCGGGTTAAGGATGCTTTCGTCTGAGGGGCCGTCAACAAGGTGAGCGGCGGTGGCAAGTACGGATCCGCTCCCCGGGAAAACACCGGCGGCTGAATAACAGGATCGAGTTTTGGAGGAGTTGGGGTGACAGCCTTTGACGTTATTGCGTCAGATTCCGACTTCTTAGCGCGGTGCTCCTCTTTTTCCGGTACGGTCGTCGACGGTTGCGGTTCCAGCGGCAATACCCAATCTCGCAGCCATAAAACTCCCAGTACCAATCCCCGTAAGACGGCTTTGAGCGCAGTCAGGCTGGTTTGCCCCAACTGGGTTGCCCCGTTGGCCACGCTTCCCCCCGTGATGAGCATCCCCCCCAACACCAAAAGCGCGACGCCGAGGATCAAAGAGCCCGGGTGCCCTAGGACTAACGCGGACAGCGCCAGGAAGTGAAGACCGAGCCATCCTCCGGTACTGAGCCCGCCAAAGCCGAGCAACAAGGCGGCGCCACAATAGGACAAAAACATGCCCCAGACCCGCCGTTGGCGCGTCGGACTTGGCTTATTAATCAGGCGTAAGATCCCCGTTGCAATGATGGCGATGGGAACGATCCAGGCCACAAACCCAAACACAATTCTAAGGCCGCGCCCCAGATCGCGACCCAACACCCCACTGTCGGGGAACAACAACGAGAGAAATGCCAGCATGCCTAGCGCCACCAATAGCACACCGGTCACTTCTCTGGCCATCCCCGAACTTTTCCGTTTCCGCCTGGTCCGCACCCTTATCCCCCAAAAATCCACACGCCTGCCGCCAGGGCTGCCAAGTAGACGGCGAACCATCGCCAGGCCCGTGGACGATTGACTACACTTGTTACCCATTGTATCGCAACAATGCCGGACACGGCAGCAATAATGGCGGCCAAGACCAAGGACAAAAGATTAATGTCGGACGTTATCACCTGGGGCAATTGCATTAGAGTAGCGCCGGATATGACGGGTATCGCCAAAAGGAAGGAAAACTGCGCGGCCGCCAACGGGTCCACACCCAGCACCCTGGCAGTGGCAATGGTTGCGCCTGAACGGGATAACCCCGGCCACAATGCTAAGGCTTCGGCAACCGCTACCCCGAAAACTTGCTGCCAAGTGAGGTCTAACAGCCCTTGATCCATCGCCGCGGGAGGCGGCGTGGCCCATAAGAGCGCCGCGGTCAACGACCACCCGGTGGCCGCGGCCTGAAGGGTGAAGTGTTCCGCAATCCAATGCCCGCCGATTAGGCCCACCGCACCAGCCGGGACGGACGCGATTAGCACCTGCCACAAAATCCGGCGCGCCGCCCTATGCCCCCAGAAGAGACCGCGCACCCAGCGACCCAGCCAGTCGCGGTAAACCCAGACGATGGCTGACAAGGTGCCCGCATGCAGAGCGACTTCCAATGTAACACCGGCAGACGCGAGCCCCAACCAGGTCTTAAGGAGGATTAAGTGGCCGGACGAACTGATTGGCAAAAACTCGGTCAGTCCCTGTATCAATCCCAAGAATAATACCGACCACATAGACATGCCCCCATCCTACGTAATAGGTATGGCGGACCTCAGACATTATGATTAATTGGTTGGGGTATCCGAATTTTAGTGCGGCGCGAAATGCTGCTTTGGACAAATTTCGCCGAACGATGCGAGAGATGCGTGATGGTCCCTCGACACCGCCAGATTTCAAACAGCGACAGCGGCTTGGGTCAAACCTGCGCGTGACGGGAAAAGGCCTCGCGAGACAGGAATTTCAAATGCGCCGCCAGGATTGGTGACTTGTCCATTAACCATCGACGATCCGAGTTCACTACCGCGAACATCATTGTGCGAAGGATCGGGCACCAACTGTTCAGGACAGAAGGGCCTTAGACTCTGCAACCCCGGATTCCACACGGGTGCCCCCACAAGGCGTTGGCAACGGTATAACGAAGATGGAGACCGGCCTGCCTGGGCGAGCCTGACCAAGGTTGAAAAGCATGAAATGCGACCATGAAATCCCACCTCGCATGCGATGTGACCGACACCGAGGCGGCGCTTCAACCCTTCTCCGGCGATACCGCCATTTCAATAGAGCGTCGATCGGCTAAGGGGAGCCCGTTTTCGTCACCAAACACGGATACCCATCAGTCTAAAGTAGTGTTGGGTTGAAAATCGGGGTCCCAATAATCGTCGGGGTTGGTGGAAATCAGCCGTTCCAGTCGAATGGTGCCGTCTTCATCGTGCCGGACCAGGCATAACCGCCCTTGAATCCACCGCTCAGACATCCGGATTGGCATGGGAGTCTCAGGGAAGATATCATCGAACGCCATCGGCGTATACAGGACCACGGCCAATCGCCTCCTCTTTGACGTGCGGATGGTGTCCTAGCGAAGCGTCTTGGTGGTAACCTTATGCGATCGTTTGGGGTTTCGGGGGCGCTCAGGCACCAAGCTATGCAACTTCGCCAGGGCATTCTCGATGCCGCCCACTTCGTGAATGAGCTTTACATCCACGGCATCTTGCCCCACCAGAACCGTGCCGATATCCCGCGCCAATTCGCCCGTACGAAACATCAACTCCCTAAACTTGGCCTCGTCGATTTGTGCATGGTTAATCACAAAGCGAACCACCCGGTCTTGCATTTTATCCATATATTCATAGGTTTGCGGCACACCGATCACCAAGCCGCTCATGCGAATCGGGTGGATGGTCATGGTGGCAGTGGGCGCGATAAAGCTATAGTCGGCGGCAACTGCGACCGGCACGCCAATCGAGTGCCCTCCGCCCAGCACCAACGATACGGTTGGCTTAGACAGGCTGGCAATCATTTCGGATAATGCCAGGCCCGCCTCCACGTCCCCGCCCACCGTGTTCAGTATCAATAAGAGGCCTTCGATTTCCGGATTCTCTTCGATTGCGACGAGCTGCGGAATGATGTGCTCGTATTTGGTCGTCTTGTTTTGTGACGGAAGGACCACATGCCCCTCGATTTGCCCAATGATGATCAGAGTCTGCAGGGGCGACTTTTGCACGGGAACCCGGGTCGTCCCAAACTCTGTGATATTTTCAGCCGTGTCTGAGCGGCCACGGCCCCCCCGATCTGGTTCACGATCGGCTTCCATCGACACTGCATGGCGACGGCGCAAGGCGTTACCTCCTTTTATGTGCCGCTATTGAGGTAGTGTGCCTATCTTCCCTGGATATTAGCCACCTATTGGCATAAACCTCAAATGGGAGGCTTTTCGCATGAAATGGCTGCTCTTGCGTATGCGATTGGTGCCAGTGATGGCACCGCCCGGTTTCATGGCGCAAGGCGTCACTTTGGGATGAGGGTTCATGGGGGCCATGAGATAGCGTTTCGCATTCGGATTTGGGCGACGGCGGTCGGCGACATGATTACAATTACGGCCGTCGAACATTTTGAGCGCTGTCTGGCAATTCGGGCGCTATTTGATTTGGATCAGGGCGACCTTAGTTAAATAGCGGCTTATGTAGGAACCGTGTCGTCGATCTAACCGCTGCTACCAAACCGACCGTAAAAGCGGAAACACGACGGTGTTTTCGACTTTAAGCCTATCCATCAACAGAAAAACGCCGCCGGCCGCAACAGTGAATGGATCGCGACGGTACGCACCCTGCAGGGTTGCCGCTGATAAGTGGGGCAGAGACTGAATGGACACCGGTAAATCGATGGTTGACGGAGCGGTACAAAGCGGTTGGTATGGCCGTGCAAACGTTCCACAGTCCAGGCGGCCATCGCGACTGAATTGTTGCCGCCGACGACGTGGGCACCCGGTATACGCACAAAAATCAGGGGTTCGACTTTTCCGCACTCATAACCCACATCCAGCATCCAATCGCGAGGATTCGTGAAGTCTGCGACAAAAGAAATCAGGATAGTCGCATCGCCTTGCCCATCCCACTCCTGCGCCGCTGTGAGATCATGCCAGTTGTGCGGCAGCGCAAGTCATCTCCTCTTGAGACTTCCAGCGGGCCTCTTGCGATGTCTTGCTTGAATTGGCAGAGTTGCTTCACGCGCCGCAATAACCGACTTTCCAGCCGAACCCTAGGTGCAGTTTCGCCCCCATTACCCGGCTAGTGAGACGAAAAACTATTGAACGATGCAGGTTCCCGGGATCGTCCAATTACAGCGAACACGTTATCAAGCCCGCCCATCACATACGAACCATGGACCCTTCGACCGTCTATGCTCAGAATGGCAGCGAGGATGGTCTGATCCGGACCACGCATTGACGGTAAAGCTGGCAGGGGCATTCTTTCCCAGGAATGAACAACCGCGAGCAGGCCTCACGGCAAACACATCGAGCCGTCCAAGCCTGCTCTTCAATGGGACGTTGTTGGGATGACGAATACGCCAAACTAAAAACTCCGCAAGGTTCACACCTGGTCCCGCGTACACACGGAACTTCTTTCCGCGAAATGCGATGAGGACCCGTTTCAACTCGATGTCCATCAGGCGTCCATTTGGCTCATCCAGATTGTAATGGCCCAGGTCGTCCGTCCGCAAGCGTTCGGGATGGACGCTCTGGTCGTCTGGAGCACGTCGAGCAAATCGGATGCGCGACATCAGCGTTTCGGCGGCGTCCCGTCGTGGCCGGGCAAATGCCCAATGCTGTCAGGTTAAGGACGCGCCCCCGGGAATCCCCATGTCTTCGATGATTAATGTCCATCCTCCGGATCAGATGGCATACCGGACAACACGCTATCGATGACGGTTTCTACTCCCAGTTCAG
>JAJZXX010000242.1 GCA_021806205.1 Bacillota bacterium
GCCGAATAAAAATGCGGCATCGGCGCGGGGGCGGTCGCGCCGGGATAGAGTTACTGAATGCTTACAATGTGCTCAACGCGGCAGATCTGACCGGATAGCTGAGATCCTCAGATTTGAGAAAGAGCCACGCAGCATAACAAGACGCGGGCTCTTGCTCATCGAGTGTTCTTCAGGTTGTGGCGTGGTTTTTAGTGTGGGATAGGACAAGTGGGCAGGTGGTTCCGAAGCAATGCGCCGACGCCCTGGGTAAATATGAGTGCCTCCGCCTAAGTAACCCCTGTTATGGGAAAAATATCAACCGATGAGCAAGAACCAAGACGCGGAGCCAATGTCCAGCAAATATTCCTATTCGTATGTTGTAATTTCAGGTCTCCTAACAAGAAAAGTTTGGTGATCCATCACGCATCCTGGCTAATCCGGTTTTCGTCGATGGGGATGCAGATCCAAAGGCCTTCCAACCCTTCCACGATTTAATTGCGAAGAACCTCTTTCGAAAAGTTTGACATTTGGTATCGTAATAATTAAACGGGGTCATGCGTTACCCACGTGAACGGTGAGAGGAGTGTGGACATGGCGAATGCTGAGACGGAGCTCCGACACCTGTATGAAAGCGAGTTCGCGGTGTTGGTACGCCACGCCAGCTATATTGTTCAGAGCCGTGACATCGCTGAGGAACTGGTGCAAGAGGCCTTTATCCGACTCATGACCAAGCCGCCCCGGGAACAAGCGCGGGTGGGGGCGTGGCTTAGAACCGTCGTCAACAACCTCGCGCTCGATTATGTCCGCCGGGCCAAAGTGGAAGAGCGGGTGACGGAGCGTGTGCAAACCGTGGAATATGGACCGAGCGTGGAGGACGTCACCATGACGGAAATAGATCGCCTACGGGTACAACAAAGTTTGAAAGAGTTAGGGGAACGCGATCAGAAAGCGTTGATGCTTAGGCATTCGGGCTATTCCTATCGAGAGATCGCGGAACGTTTAGACTGTCCCACCGAACAGGTGGGGGTCATCCTCATTCGGGCCTTAAAGAAATTAAAGCGCGTCTATTTGGGGGAGACTGATGGCGGCCAGGTAAGGGGGGTGCAGGCGTGAAGGCGGACAATATTTGGCAGTTTCGCTGCCCGGGGGAAGGGGAGTGGATGGCTTTTTTCGATGGGGAGGGCCGGTCCTCCTATCGAGAAATGATGGGCACGCACTTAAGGTCGTGTTCAGACTGCCAGACTATTTTCGAGGAAATTGGCCAGACCGTTCCGTTTGCGGATGAGGCGTTGGATTTGGTTCATCCTTTGACGTCCCGAGCGCGGACGCTCTCCACAGCCTGGATGGCCACGGCGGCGGCCGCAATTGTGTTGGCGGCCAGTGGACTGGCTTTTCATCGTACCGGACAGCAGGCCATGGCGGCGATCGCAAGTTTATTCCAGGTCAACAAAGTGGGGACGGTAGCGGTGAGCCCCAGTCAATTGGCCAAGCTGTCACGAATCGTGACCCAAGGGGGAAAAGTGACCTTGTCCCACTACGGCACAGTCACGGTAGCGGGGCCGCTTCGAACGACCAAAGTATCTGTCAGCCAATTGTCGCAGTATGGGATGGCGAGTCTTTGGCCATCGGATTGGGGGACGGCACCGACTGCATCGGTGCAAACTGGGCTGTCGGTAAGTTTAAAACTCAATGTCCCAAACATTAACGCCTTGATTGTGAGTCAGCAAGGGCGGTATTTGTTTCCTCAGACGCTCAACCAAAAGCCCTTTACACTCGCGGTGCCGGCGGCGGCGACCATGCATCAGGGACAGTGGACTTTAGAGGAAGTTCCTCGGCCTAGCGTCGCAGTGCCGGGAAAGATGCCGGTGGCCCAAGTAGCTAGGGCCTTGGAAAACCTCCCGTTTTTGCCGCCCCAACTACAAAGTGCCGTGGACCAAATGGCTAATTGGAAGAACACCTTAATCGTGCCGTTGCCCGGGCATCCTCATAATGTCACGGTGGCGGGAACGCAAGGCATCGTCGACGAAAATGCCAGCAAGACGACGGCAGGAGAGGCCTGGGTGCAAAAGAATGGAATGGTGGTGGCTGTGATTGAGCATCAGTCCCACCCGATTAATCAACAGCAATTTCGCAGTGAGGTGTCGCGACTCTTCCCATGAAAGCTATTCAAACACTCGGTCTCACCAAGGTCTATCGCGCCAGACACCCAGCCTGCGATAGGATTAGCCTCTCGGTGAACCAAGGCGAGATTTTTGGGCTGCTCGGCCCGAATGGCGCGGGTAAGAGCACGCTGGTCAAAATGTTGGTTGGTCTAGTGAACCCGAGTGCGGGGAGCGCTCGGGTTTTAGGCTTTCCATATCGGGAGCTGGCGCCGCGCCGTGAGATGGGTTATCTGCCCGAATTATTTCGCTACCCCCCCTGGTTAAAGGCGCGCGAGGTGCTTCAATTTCATGCCGAGTTGTTAGGAAAGCCGATTCATCCGGACGAGCGCGACGCGCTCTTAGATCGGGTGGGCCTATTGGGGCGAGGCGGGGAGCGGGTCCGCACCTTTTCTAAAGGCATGCAGCAGCGGCTAGGTTTGGCCGTTGCCTTGGTGGGTCGTCCCGCGTTGGTCTTGCTGGATGAGCCTACGTCGGCGCTAGATCCGATTGGACGCTATGAGGTGAGTCAACTCTTGCGGCAATTAAAGGACGAAGGTACCACCGTTTTTCTCAATAGCCACCTCCTCTCCGATGTGGAGAAGTTATGCGATAGTGTGGCTTTAATTGATCGTGGCCAGGTGATTTACCAAGGCTCCCTTAAAGACGCCATTTATGGCGGAGTGCGGCGTTACCGACTTACGATCGGAGGCCTGACGGAGACGGACTGGGCCCATATTCAGCCGACTCTTTCCAAAGCAGTGGTCATGATACAATGGGACGACCAAGGGCATGCTGACATCGGGGTGGACATGCGGCGCCAGGATGTGCCGGAGTTCGTGAAAACCTTGGTCCAGGAGGGCGCTCGCATCTACGAGGTGGCGCCCGATCATTCATCACTGGAGGAATGGTTTTTGAGCCGTCTGGGAAAGGACCCGCGGTAAATGTTTACGGTCGTGCACCAGAGTTTGGTGGAGACCATGCGTAAGCGTACCTTGGTGGCGGCCGGAGGCCTCACCTTTCTTTTTTTGTTGTTGTTTTTTCTCTTTTTAAGGTGGGTAGGTAAACCGGCCGACATTGCCGGGTCGACCTACATTGCCGGTCTTACCTATCTCTATCTCGGACTGTTTGCGGCATATGTCATGATTGCACTGTTTGCGGTGCTGATTTTAGTGGCCTCTATCTCGGCGGAGATTGATGACGGTACGCTGCTGTCCGTGATCCCGCGCCCCATAAAGCGCTCGCGCGTCATCTTGGGGAAATGGGTGGGCCTGTCCCTGGTGGTGTTCGTTTACGTTAGTGTGCTCTTTTGGGGTATTGTGCTGATTGACCAGGCTCAATATGGGAATCTGGCTGCCGGATCGGGCCATCTTTTGGCAGCGTATGGGGACTTTTTGCTGGAGGGTCTGGTGGTGGCCACCGTGACATTGTTCGGATCGACGGTGACGGCTACCATGACCAACGGGATTGTCGTCTCGTCTGCGGTTCTCATCGCCTTTTTAGGGGGGGCCCTGGAGCAACTGGGGGCGTTGACCAATCCCGGTCCCGCCTTTAGTGTGATTGGGTGGGTGACCAGTCTCATGATTCCGACCGATGCCCTTTATAGGCGGGCTCTTTTTCAACTCTTAGGGAGCCACGTCTACCCTGGTGCTTTGATCGGTGCGGGACCTTTTGGGGCGGTGCGTCCGCCCGGTGAGGGCATGGTGTTCTATGCCCTAATCTATACGGTCGGCATGCTACTGTTGGCCCTGCGAAGTTTTGGCGGGCGGGACCTTTAAAGAGGGAGCGGGCGGATCCTTTCAATTGGCGTCGGGATGATGGTCGTGAACCAGGAACAGGGTCTGTAGACCGCGTGCTGGCAACCCACGGCGGTTAGGCGTTGTCATGCGCCACTCCCGTCTCAAACGTCTCGCGCCCTTCAACGGCTATTGGCACTCCCGCCACTTTAAGACTTCCTCGTATCGCCGCGATGTGTGCTTCCACCGGTCGGGTGAGCGTAACACGTCCGGCAGAATCGATGGAGACATCCACAAGCTCCCCCACACTCAGTCTCAACGCCCGTATAGCCTCGGGCGGCAGCATAACGTGTCCATTTTTTGCAGTGGCACTTGAGCCATATCGGCACACCCTTTTCCCCTTATTGTACGGCAGTGTGGGGTTTTTGTGACCTCACCATTCTTTTAAGTAAGAATCTTGGGAGCGCCGGCACATTGTGCCGATTTTGGAATAGCATGGAGCATCCAATCTGAAGGAGGAAATGCTCTTGGCTCTCTTTGACACCACGTATGCGCCTTATGTTCCGTTTGGCAGCCGCATTTTGAGCCTCAATGCGACGGGCACCGATGTTGCCGTTATTCAATCGGTCTATAACCTCATGCTTGAGACCATGAATCCACCCGAAGGGCCCATGGGATCCCCCATCAACATTACCGGAACCTATGACGCCAGTACGGTGGCGGCCGTTAGAAATATTCAGCGGTATTTCAGTATCGCGGTTGATGGCGTGGCCGGCCCCAACACCTACTTTCTGTTTGGCCAGGGGGTGGCCGGCCACACCACGTACGGCGGCCCAGTGTATGGGAGCCGCCAACTTTCAGTCGGCAATGTTGGCGGCGATGTGACTATCTTGCAAAACCGCCTCAACTGTTTTCGCTATGCCAGCATTCTAGGGGGACCGGCTACCGGTACCTTTAACTCCGCCACGGCCGGTGCGGTCCTAGCGTTTAAAACCGATGCGGAAAGCAATGGTGACACGGGATTTCCCAACAACGCGATTGCCGGGTATGGTTTTTATGATGCGACCTGGATTTATACGTTTGCCGGGGGCCGTGCGATTGAAACCGGTCGTAACGGCTTTGATGTGGTCTTTCTCCAAGTGGTTTTAAAAGGGCTTGGATACTACGGGGGTCGAATCACCGGGTATTATGATACGGCCACCCGCAGCGCGACCATGGTGTTTCAGCGTGCTTCGGGCATTGCAGCGGATGGGGTGGTCGGTCCCGTCACGTTCTTTCGCTTAGGTATCGCCAATCCATCAGCGGCGCCGCAACCCCTGAATATTGCCTGGCCTCCCAAGCCCGTGGCTGAGGTAACGGTCTGCTCGGTTGCACTGACCACAACCACCAGCGACTTGCATCCCTATGGGGCAGCGAGTTTGGTCATAAACCAGTCCGAAGGATTCGAGAGTCTCGATGTCACGGGCAATGTGCTGAATCCGCCGTCATATTACGGCAGTTACAATGCCTATCAATTCACGTTGACCGATCCTATGACCGGTGCGATCATTGAAACAATCGTCATGACCTTAGTCACCCAAGACAACAATCCCGGCGACTGGTCCGGAACCTTTTCACCGGGAGTCAAGGAAATCCCCGAGGGAATGGTGTCGGTGTCCCCTGTCAACACCATGACGGGCAATACAGGGTCAGCGATCTTAGAGGGCGACCTTGTGCATTGCCACTAGTCCGGGTCAAACCAGGCCTGCACAAGAATGCGGGCCTTTTTTGTTGTCCGTTGCATGCTTGAATCCGGATGCAACCCGAGATGCTATACTGGCCCATAAGCGGACGTGAGTCCCATCGCGGAGCTTCGGGGGTTGTATGCCGCCATCTCTCCAGAAGCGCCAGTGACAGTTAAAGGGGTGTAGTGGCCATGATGGTGTGGGTGGCAACGGCAAAGGGGTTGTGTTTTTGTACCGGTCCCGAGATCGAACCCAATGGGAGGCGGTCGGACCGGTATTGACCGGAGATCCCATTTATACCAGCGCCTATGATGTGAACAGCCAAACACTTTTTGTCGCCGTTAACTCCGAGTTCTACGGCCCCTCGATTTGCCGTTCCCAGGACTTTGGCGCGTCCTGGGACACGGGCGGCAGCGGTTTTCATTATGCTGCCGACGATGCCGAAAAAGTGACGCAGGTGTGGTCGATTAGGCCCACAAATCGTGGAGTCGTGTATGCCGGGGTCGATGCGAGTGGACTCTTTTTGTCCGATAACGGGGGAGATAGTTGGTGTGAACTTTCGGCTTTAAGAGAGCATCCGACCCATGACCATTGGGGTCCGGGTTATGGTGGCAAGTGTCTTCACACCATCGGCTTGGACCCCTTTAATGACGAGCGGCTGTATATCGCCTGTTCTGTCGGCGGCATCTATCGATCGGTAGACGCGGGGGACACCTGGGACCCGATTAGCAAAGGGATTCGGGCCGAGTTTCTGCCCGACGGGCAGCAATTTCCCCAAGCCGGGCAGTGCGTGCATAAATTTGCCTTGTCCCCCGCGAGAGCAGGAAGAATTTGGCTACAAGATCATGGGGGCGTCTATCGTTCGGACGACGGGGGCGATACCTGGCTCAATATCGGCGAGTCGCTCCCCTCGGACTTCGGATTTCCGATTGTGGCGCACCCAACCGAAGCCGATACCGCCTACGTGTTTCCCGTCGAGCGCTGGCCGCGCTGGTCGCCGGACAATATGCTCTCGGTGCATCGCACCACTGACGCAGGCGGACATTGGGAGCGGCTAGCAAATGGGTTGCCTATGCCTACGTATACCGGGGTGCTGCGGGATGGAATGCGATTGGACTCGGAGTCACCGGTAGGGATATACTTTGGCACCACCTCCGGCTCTTTGTACCACTCGGCGGATGAGGGAGCCTCTTGGCATGCGATAGCGCATCAGCTGCCCCGGATTTATTCCGTGGAGGTCGTCCCGTGACGGTCCACTTGCCAGGGGATTTGGCCCACGAGTTTGGAGCGCCCGCCCACCATATCACCACCGCCGAGAACCTGAATGCTCTGCTGCAGGAATTGGACCGCCAATACCCGGGGATGGCGAACTGGATTGCCGAAGTGAATGGGTCGGTCCGTCAGCATCTTAGCGTTTTTGTGGACGGGCGGCGATTAGAGCCGACGGCGGCTTTGACGACTTCTCTCGCGCATGCTCAAGAGGTGTGGATTTTGCGAGCCGTATCGGGTGGATAGGCGGATAAGGAGCGATGATTAGCCACGGACACTGAAAAGCCGGTGTGGAATGCCCGCATGATGGCTCGCTATCAGCGGCAGATGGTATTGGGTGAAGTGGGGCAAAAAGGTCAGCGCCGCCTATTGAATAGCCGCGTGCTGGTGGTCGGCGCCGGTGCGTTAGGGTCGGCGGCCGCCACCTATCTCGCATTAGCCGGCGTAGGCACGGTGGGGCTGGTCGATGGGGATGTGGTGGAGCTTTCCAACCTACATCGACAAATTCTTCACGATTCAGATCAAGTGGGGGTGCTAAAGACCGAGTCGGCCCAACGGCGCCTTGGTGCGCTGAATCCGGATGTCAGAGTCGTAGAGCATCCCGTCTTTTTAAACCGGGACAATACCTTAGGCATCTTTGCGCCCTACGACGTGATCGTCAACGGCAGCGACAACTTTCCCACGCGGTACCTGGTGAATGATGCCGCCGTGCTATTGCAAAAGCCGCTGGTAGATGCGGCCATCTTGCGTTTTGAAGGGCAATTGGCGGTGTTCCGCCCCGGTTTGGGCTGCTATCGCTGTCTCTTTCCGGAACCGCCGCCTTTGGGTACGGTTCCGGATTGTGCCGTCGCCGGGATTCTTGGAGCGGTGGCGGGTGTCATGGGCAGCATGCAGGCGGTTGAGACCTTAAAACTGTTGTTGGGCTTGTCTAATGACAATCGCCTGCGCATTTATGATGCGCTGGCGGGGACCTGGTATCCCGTACCATTTATGCGCGATCCCGCCTGTCGGGTGTGTGGCGATGCGCCCACTGTGAGCACACTGATCGACTACGAGAATTTCTGTGGTGTAGCGGCCGGGCTTGATGATAGGGGGAGCGGGGTGGCGGGAGAATGGTCCGTAACCGTGGACGAAGCAGATTCCCTGTTGGCGGATCCGAACCTTTTAGTGATCGATGTGCGCGATCCCCGTGAATATGCGGCGGGACATATCCCCGGGGCGGTCCGCTTGAATTTGGAGGACTTGGATGCCTGGGTGTCGCACCATGCCGATCAGAAAACCCTGGTGGTGTGCCAAGTGGGAATAAGAAGCGCCTCGGCTACCGAATATCTGCGGCTTAATCAGATGGACGCCTGGAATTTGGCGGGAGGAACGCGCGCCTGGGAAGCTTCAGGCCGACCACTCTCCCAAGAAGATGCGCAGAACACCTGAGGGGTGCTTTGAGGCGGGATAAAACGGGGCCGAGCATTTTGCGTACGAGAAAGACCTATGGCTACCAAATGAATGCCTCTCAGTGATAAATAATCAGGCGGACGGAATGTCGCTGGGTCCGCGCGAGGCGGTTGAGATGTTCATGGTGTTTTCCAGGACAGGGTGCCATTACCTGGGCGAGGTTTGTCTTGCCGGAGCTGCCATACCCCGAGATACCGATTGTTACCGAGGATCCGGGAAGACTTCGGATAGGTTCGAGGATGTCGTCGAGCGAGCCCACTGCCAGTAACTTTTGGTCATGTATTACTGCGACCCCGGCATGGATTGCATTGCGTCCTGATTAGCAGGCGTCTGCCTCCGGCACTTTGGGGCGTAAGCGCATCAGGGGTTCTTTGCTTAGGCTAGCGAGGACTGGTTTGATTGCGAGGATCCCATCCTGATCTATACCAAAAGAAAGGGAAAAGGGGACCCCACCGTGGGTGTTCCGGCCGACGACGTGTACAAGGTCATCGAGCAGTTGTCGCCGTCTCATCGAAAGACGGCGTACGACCTGGCCCAATTCCTCCGCGCCCGTCATCAGACCGTAGTCAAGGCCTGGCGCGACATCGAGGCACAAGAACCGAATTCCGAACCATTGAGCCCGGGGAAAGCCGCCTAGTTGCGGGATCCCGAGTTTGTATCGTGGGATCCAAAATCGCAGAACCATGGCGTATGAGATCCGCATTAGACGGTCGGTGCTCAATTAACTCAACAAATTAGATGTGCCCACCCATAGGCGTCTCGCGGCGGCCATCGAAGGGATTACGAAAGGCCCACCTGCGGGAGCCATTCGACCGCTGACAGGACAGACTGGCGCGTATCGATTGCGTGTTGGTGGGTTTCGCCTCCTCCTCCACATCGACCACCAGCAGGAAGTTATCTTCGTGGACGCCATCGGCTCACGGGGCGACATCTACAAATAGCGTGCCCCGCGGGAGGAGAGTGCCGATGAGTTTAGCTGTCTTGGCGCCTCGGACAGTTTGGCGTGCGACGGGCATTGCGCCGACACCGGCCACGGTTGCTTTGCTGAGCGCTTGTCTCCGGGATGAGGAACGGCCAGACTTGATCCTGACAATAGTTCGTGTGATGAGTCAGAGATTATTGGGGGGCTCAAAATCATAACCACGACAATGGCCCCGATCAATCTGAAACGCGGCACTCTTGCGGTTGCCCTAACAGTCTGCGATCAATCACAGAATCCGAACCCCCGTTTTTGATTGTTCAGCCTTTTGCGCCAAAAATTTTCATCCAATATCGCGGCGTGGAACCCCCGGCGTTTTAGGCTGGGGAGGAACGCTGCTCCCTCCCTTTCAATCTGATATAATGTGATCAGGAGACAACCGTTGATAAAGGCACTCCAATCCCCCCAAAAAGCTCCGCATCTGCATCTGCATCTGCATCTGCATTTGCGATTGGCCGACTCTTATGGCGCCGGGTGGGGTGGCAATCGGTTATACTGCTGTAGGGTCAACTTTGGAGGAGTGGCCATGTCTTATGATGAGCAATTAGCCATGATTCGCAACAGCCGGTTGGTTGATTCCCCGGTGCGCGCCTCAACCCGCCTTCCGATTGCCAGCCTAGATGAATACCAGCAAGTGTATTCGCGTTCCCTAGCCGAATTGCCGGAGTACTGGGCCGAGGTGGCAAGTCAATTAGAATGGTATTCCCCGTGGGCATCGATTTTGGAAGGCAGCGGTCCAGATGTTCAATGGTTTAAAGACGGAATCAGCAATGTGAGCCTCAACTGTATCGACCGTCACGCGCGAGTGAAGGCTGATCGCACCGCCCTTATTGCTCTCACCGAGGAAGGGGATGAGCGTCGCTGGACCTGGGGCCAATTGCTCGACGCTACCGCGAGAACCGCCAGCGCTATGCTTCAAATGGGGATTCAAAAGGGCGATGTGGTGGCAATTTTTCTCCCTAACCTTTTGGAAACGGTGGCGGCCGTGCATGCCTGTTTTCGGATCGGTGCCATTTATAATGTCGTCTTTTCTGGATTTTCACCCAAGGCACTGGCAGACCGGTTGCAAGATACCGAAGCCAAACTGGTCATTACGGCTGATGAGTCGGTGCGTCGGGGACACTCGCTTCCCCTTAAGGCCAAGTTGGATGCTATCATCGATCAGGTGCCGAGCGTCCAACGCGTGGTGGTAGTGCGCCGCACCGGGGGAGACGTCTTCATGCAGCTCGGCCGCGACATCACTTGGGAGGCATTTTTGGCTGGAGCGCCAGGTCTCAAAGGTCCAGACCCCATCGAAGCCAACGAACCGGGTTTCATCATTTATACATCGGGCACCACCGCCAAGCCCAAGGGTCTCGTGCATAGCGGCCTGGGGTTTCTGGTGGGTACTGCCCACAATGTCCGCTATGCCTTGGATTTGGCGCCTCATGACATCTATTGGTGCACAGCCGACGTGGGATGGCTGACCTTCCCGATCTTCGAGCTGGTCGGGGGCTTGGCATTTGGAGCCACCTATATTCTTTATGACGGGGCGCTTGACTACCCCGACGCGGGACGATTCTATGAGATTGTCAGTCGCTACCATGTCAACAAGGTGTTTACGGCCCCTACGGTGTTGCGTTCATTGGCGCGGTATGGAGAGGTGCTCTTGAATCGATACGACGTATCGCAGTTGGAGCGCCTCGCCCTCGTCGGCGAACCTCTAGACGCCAGCACGTGGCAATGGGTCTACGAAAAGCTTGGTCAAGGTCATATGGAGATTAACAACACCTATGGGCAAAGCGAAACGGGCAGTGCCTGGACCTCCAGTATTGTCGGGGTCACCCCGGCCAAACCCGGCTCGTGCGGCATGCCGTTGCCCGGACATGGTTGCTTGGTGGTCGACGACACGGGAAAGGTCCTTGCACCCGGCCATGTGGGTGAACTGGCCATTACCACGCCCTTCCCGACACTAGCCCGGACTATCTGGCGCGATCCCGAGCGGTATCGCGATACATATTTTACCGTGTCCGGGCAGCCCCACTGGTATGCCACCCATGACGCAGCCGTTATCGATGATGACGGGCACGTCTGGGTACTAGGTCGCATGGACGATGTGATTAACGTGGCGGCGCACCGCCTTTCCACTATGGAAATGGAAAGCGCCGTCCTGAAAGTCCCAGAAATCGCCGAGGCTGCGGTGGTGGGGGTTCCGGACCCGATTAAGGGCGAAGTGCCGGTCGCGATCGTGACCACCCGCACCAGCTTGTCTCCAGAAGATTTGCAAGGAGCGGTCCAAAAGGCGATTGCCGAGCAAATTGGGGCGATTGCCCGGCCTCATGCCGTCGTAGCGGTAGATAATCTTCCGAAGACCCGGTCCGGAAAGATTGTCCGCCGCCTATTGAAGGACTTGCTGATTGGGCGCACCGAATTGGGGGACGTAAGCGGCGTGGAAAACGTGGAGGTACTCGAACGGCTTCGGGAGCAATTGCAACCACGCCCGTAAAGCTCATCAATAGAAAAGAAGGCCGCGCCGACCCGATGGTGCGGTCTTCTTGCAAGGAACTCTCCCGCCACCTAACCCTACCGGGTTGGGGTGGGGGTTTCCAAGGTCACCCTCGGCACTTCCTGGCTCTCCGACCGCTGCGCCGAGCCGTTAAGCATGGTGCGTCTTATGCCAGATCTCCCCCATGATCGATTCGCCTCATTTGAAATCGGGGAGATACAGCGCATTGAGGCCGCATAGACAGGTCATCAGAGCAATTTCGGCGCGGGCCAATACTTGGTGGAGCATGATGGCGTCGCGCCGGTCGGCCAGGCGCGCTTTAAGGTCGATGAGGAGTGCATTGCCCCACCCAGGAATAGAAGTCTTGCAGCAATGCCAAGCCATTGGCCTGCTGGTTTCGGATTATAACGGATCGTGACGTCGTCAATGAAGCGAAGCATGGTATCACTGAGAAAGCCCGAATTATCCTCTTGAAGGCCGTGTCGATGGTAGCGTTCAGACCATTCGTCATCAGGTCGGCGATACCGTCGACCTGTGCGGAGGTTTTGTCAATGATCCGGCGCTCATTAGGGCGGCCGGGCGCGGGATACTGGGGTTGGCTGGCCGGACGACCTGCGGCATGGACGATTACGGTTTGTCGCCAACAATGTCCGGTACGGGATCTTGCCCGGGCGGAACCTGCCAAATTTGGCGTCGCGGGTGCTGACACCATAATTTCAGACCACCTTTTCGCAGGAAAAGTTCAAGATTGAGACCATATTGTAGCCCTCCCGGTTGGTAAGGATTTCATTGTAATGATGGGGGTCAAGGAGGACATCGTCATCGCCTTGCGATTGCGAGGGCTGCACGGGTTTAGGACATTGACAGACGATCTTTTTCTGCCAAGCGACCAATTTTAAGATGCGATTATTAGGCGAATCGGTCGCCATGCACCACGCTACGAGATGCGCTAGCCTTTCATGGGACGGGTGGGCGGCGCATCGCCGAGGGCTCTTTTCGGTTGATGCGGCCAAGACTACCCGAGGGTGTTAGGGCGCGGCCAGCGGAAATCCCAAATCCCATCGTGGCAGATAAATTGCTCGTGGCACGACCGACAGACCATGGTGTGCAAGCCCCGCAATTCGAATCTGCCGAGACACGCCGGACACGCCAGCACCTCCTCTTGATCCATCGGAGAGGTTGCCCCGAAGTCGTGTCGGACGAGGGCGTGCCACAGGTTTGGCCCAAATTGCAAGGGTGCCAGGTGCGGTTGCAACCATCTCTCCACGGCTAACAGGCGCTCCGTCCCAAACCGTTGCTTTAGCCACGGTAATCGTAGATTGGACACGCTTCGCGATTCCCGGACCGTCCACCCTAGAATTGAGAGTTGGTGCTCGATGCTACGAGGATGATAGTTTAAGAAGACCTGGCTGGACCGACGCGACAGATTGATGGGCACCTCCTCGTGGAGAACGTGCCATTGGCCCCGGACGACACTTCGGATTCGCGCTAGAGCGTGTAATTTTTGAGGAATGTCGATAATCCATTCTTTTTGCGCTACGCGGCTCACTTCACGCAGTACCCGATCGTATGAGGGCAGGTGATGCAGCACCCGGATCAAGAGGGCGGTGCCAAGGCTACCGGAGCGAAACGGCAAGTGATTGAGATTGGCTTGCACATATAGGCGGCTCGGGGTGGGTGGACCGTAGCGTGCCTGGGCCTGAGCCAAAAGTTTCAGTGAATAGTCGACCCAAATGACTGAGCGACCCTGGTCGAGGTAGGCCGGTGCCATGCGTCCGAATCCGCTGCCCAAATCGGCGATCCAACCGGTTTGATGAGGATCGAGCAGCGATTGCATGGCATGCAGCTCCGCTCCATGCTCATAGTCGCGGCCCCTCCAGTAATCCTGATACGAGTACCCGCCCTCGTCATAATTAGTAATCAGTGGCATGTGCTTTCCCCTTATACGAAGGCTGGCTCTCGAGTGATTCGAACCACAACTCAAGGGCCAAAATGGCGAACAGTTGCCGGCCGGCTGGATGTTGACCGCCCGGATCGAGTTTCTGGCGTAGATGTTGAACCCCATCTACATTCCAGATCTGCCGACGGATGATCGCCCCGTGCAGCATGTCGTCGACCCACTCGCGCCAAGGGCCAGCCATCCATGCACTGACTGGTGTGGGGAACCCGGACTTCTCGCGCCACGCGATCGGTCGGGGAATGCTTCGCTGCGCCACGGAGCGCAAGAGAGGCTTGTCCCCCCGCACTCCAAGCCAATGGTCACGGACGGACCATGCCCACTCCACCAGTCGGTGATCCAGAAAGGGAACGCGAAGTTCCATACCCCAGGCCATGGCCAGACGATCAGTTTTCGTCAACACGTCATCCGGCAAACTATAAGCGACATCAATAGCTTGCAGGGTTCGCACCGGTGTTGTGCCAAAAGGGATGGCCATGGCAATGGGGGCACGGCCATCCCATACCGCTCCGTCAATCACGGACAGAACCTCTCGTGGAGTGAAGGTGCCTCCAACCCCGTAATAAGTTTCGTGCAGGGGTTCGCCCAGTCTCCCGAAGACGTGCGGTCCACCAAGACGCCGGGCCCACTGATGCCACCGCGCCCGACGGTAGACATAATAGCCGAGAAAGAGTTCGTCGGCGCCTTCGCCGGAGAAAATGACGCGCCCATGGTGGGCCGCGTCTCGGAGCAACAGTCCCAAGCTCACTGCGGTGGGGTCGCCGAGCGGTTCATCGATGGCCCCCAAAACTTCGAGCAAATGGTAAATAGACGGCGTGCCTGCCGAAACGGGGATGACCGGAATCCCTAAGAGACGGGCCGTTGTCTCGGCATTGGTTCGCTCACGGGCATCATAAGGATCATCCAATGCGATCGCGGGACCTGCCGCGGCCCCTTCCCGCACCGCTAAGGTGGTTATCAAAGACGAATCGACTCCGCCACTGAGAAGAAAGCTCGACGGCATTCCTGAGGGGGTGCGGTGGTCCCAAATGATGCGGCGCAGCAACACATCCAGTTCTTCGCAGGCTTCCCCGTAAGACGTGGCTCGGCTACCCTGGGCGTTTTCGTGGTCGAGAGTCCAATAGGACAATACAGAAGGCTCTGAGGCGCGGAACGATACCACCGTTCCAGGGCTCACCTTGTAGACGCCTTTTAGCAGAGTATGGGGGTGAGGGACAAAGCGAAAATGGAGGTATGGTGCGATCCACTCTGTGGCTACCGGCGGAGGGAATTGCTCCCAGGCGCGAAAGGCCTGGAGTTCCGAGGCAAAGACCACGCGATTTTTTTGCTGCCACCAGAAGAGGGGCTTGATCCCGAGACGGTCGCGGGCGAGCGTCATTGTGCCGGTTCGGGAATCCCAAATGGCTAAGGCAAACATGCCCACGAGGCGTTCAAACATGGATTCTCCTAAGACCTCAAATAAGTAGGGCAGGACGGCTCCGTCGCTCCAGCCCTTAAGGCTGAATTCGCCCCTAAGATATTGCCGTGCGAGCTCGCGCCAGTTGTAGATTTCGCCATTGAAGGCCACGACAATGGTTTTGTCCCTATTCGTGAAGGGCAGGGCGGGGGCGTGACCCACAATCGCCAACCGGTTCATTCCTACCGAAACTCCGCTAGGCTGATACACCCCTTGGCCATCGGGTCCGCGATGCGCCATTAGCTGGAGCATCCGAACTGTCTGCCGTTGGGGCAAGGCGCCTGCTTTCTGGGTGTCAACCCAGCCGGCAATGCCGCACATAGATGTTGTAGCCTCCTTCGTGATCCTGTAGGTCAACGCGTTCTCCTTGTTGTCTGACCCCAAGTCCTCGGATTTTCAGTGCATGCATCACCATCTCCGGACCGGGGAGGACGGTAGCTACTCTCCTGTCGGAAATCCCGGCCAGAATCGCTTGGATCAGGCACTCTAAGGGTGTGGGGCAAGGGTTTTCCGTCGTAATCCGAATGCGTTGGCAATAGTGGGCAGCCACGCGACCCATTTTTCCTGGATATTTCCCAAGGTCTCGGTTGCACCGTACGATGCCAGCCTGATCGAAGGTGATGATCATTCCTGCATAAGGATGAGCCATCCACTCCCCCCACGGATCGTTCGCATTGGTAACCGCAGGGCTTTTATTTCCAAGTTGAGCGAACCATCTCGCCTTTGCTTGCGCATAGGCTTTCATCGTGCCGTGAACGTCAAGATGGTCGCGACTATGGTTGGTGAACATAACTTCAGCAAAGTTGATGCCGATCGCCCTGCCTGGGACTAGGACGTGTGACGAGGCAACCGCCGCTGCGGGCCCAGCATTTATCGTGATTTTCACGATCCGATGCAAGTCTGAAGTTTTTGGCGTGGCAAGTTGGGGTCGTTGTCTGTCAGATAATGCGTCGACCAGGACGCTAGCCGACAAGCCCGTGGGATTCAAGCCGGCCCGGAGAAAATGACGAAGCGGGTAGCTGACGGTGATCTTTCCGTTCGTCGCGGTCACACCCACCACGGTTAAGTGGCGGAACGGCCGATCAAAAAGTTTGCCGGCAATACGGCTAGCCTCTCGATGCACATTGGCGACGTCGACATACGAAATGTCACCGAGTCCAAAGACGGCGGTTGGACGGCATTCCCTGATGACCGCGGCCGCCCTTGCACAAGTGGCCTCCAGAATGGGCCGGCGTCCGTAATGGACACGTCCCGCACTGGCACGAAAAACATGTTCGGGTTTTGCTA
>JAJZXX010000201.1 GCA_021806205.1 Bacillota bacterium
CCCGGGCCAACCCCCACCGCATCCACACCGCTCACAGTTCCCCCTGCGCCGGCCATTGCCCCAACCTCCCCGCTATTGCCTTTGAGCACCGTGAGGCGTAAATTGGCAACCATTTCGTCGGCCGCGTGCATACGATATGGGGTCGCACCCACTCCGACGGGATCAAAAACCACCGGCACATGAGCTTCTTCGGCCGCCTTGCCAGCCAGAATCATACCGGTGATTAAATCGGGGGTGAGGGTTCCCATATTCAGCGCTACGGCTCCGGCAATCCGCGCCATGTCTTGAACCTCCTCGTGGGCATAGGCCATGACCGGCGATGCCCCCAACGCCAACAGGGCGTTGGCGACTGCGTTAGTCACAACCAAATTGGTCATGTTGTGAACCAAGGGGCGGTGGCGTCTAACTTCTGTCAACCAGTAGCCCGCATCCATTGTCGTCATCATCACTAACCCCTTCCATCGTGGACGCTCCAGCGCCCCTGGTGATACCGATTAATAGCTCTCGGCTGGGGACGATACCGCCTCGGTGGCGGTGCAAAATGGTCCGTCGGCCCGTGCCCATGACCCAGATTCCAGGTCCGCGATCCCGCGATGGCCTCAGACACGAACGCCTTCGCACCGCCGATGGCCTCCTCTTCATCCCAGCCTAACGCTAACAATGCCGCTATCGCCGATGAAAACGTACATCCGGTTCCATGGGTGTTCCGACTCGGCGTAAAAGGTGCCGCCAGATAGAAGATGGTGTCACTCACGGCCGAATAGACCACATCAATAGCATCACGAGGCGCCGTCCCGTCGGTCTGCGCACGATGCCCGCCCTTCACCACAACATAAGCAGGACCTAGTGCTGCGATGTCGCGTGCGGCCCGTTCCGCATCATCGAGCGAATACACCGGATACCCGGTGATGGCGGACGCCTCAGGCAAATTAGGCGTCACCACCCGAGCCAACGAAAATAATTGATTACGCAATCTGTCGACAGCTTCCAGATCTAGCAAAGGATCCCCACCCTTTGCCACCATGACCGGGTCCACCACCAGCGGGCAAGCGGGCCGCTGGGCCAGCAGTGAGGCAACCACCCCGACGATCTCGGCGTTGGCAAGCATTCCTGTCTTCACCGCATCGACTCCTAAATCGTCGAACACCGCAGAGACTTGCTGCGCCACCATCGCCGCCGACATCGTCGCGACTCCCGCCACTCCCATGGTGTTCTGGGCTGTCACCGCCGTAATCACCGACATGCCATACACGCCGATCTGATGCATGGTCTTATGGTCCGCTTGAATGTCCGCCCCACCTCCGCTGTCCGATCCGGCAATGGTCAATACTCGAGCGGGCCCAGAGCACGGTCGAACACTCATGCAGGCGCACCCCTTGACGGTACCAGCGTGTCCCACTGTTCCTGGCGCCACGCCATATCGAAGAATCGATACTCCATCTGGAAACTCACGTGAAAAGCCTTAGCGATAGCTTCACGCGATGCCGCAGACGCCGATTGATCCAGTAAGTTGGCACAGTTGGCCCAACCCTTCGCGCCTCGTGCTGCCAGAGTAAAAGCTAATCCAATCATGAAACGGGTGATTGCCATCAGGACGTACGTCCTCCATGAGATCGCGCCCCAAATCCGCGTAAACCCAATGGCAGGGCAACACCGCCGCGACAGTTTCACCGAGCACGCCGTGCAACCCCGACGCGAACATGTGCTGTGCATAATAATGTGCAGTCGGCGCCTGTACGGGCAGCGCGCGGGTCACATCCTCAAAGGAGACCGCAGCCGGTCGGCACAAACTCGCGTGGGGGGCTAGTTCCCCGTCAAACAGCACCGTCATACGATCGGCGAGGAGCTTCATCTGGCTTAGGCGTTCTGCTTGCGAAATGGCCAGGGCAAATACCCGTGCGTACGTGGTCAGGTACTGCACGTCCTGCTGGACGTAAAAGACTGCAGCCTGGGGGAGAGATTCCCACGAGCAATACCTTCAACAAATGGATGACGGCGGATGGGCTGGTAAACGGATTCTGCTTCCCGGCGCAAGGATTGGGCCAAGGACATAAAAGATGCCCCCTTCGTCGCGGAGGCCATGTTGGGGGGGATAATGAGACCAACTCGACAAGACGCGTCGAATCTCCCATGTCCACTTTCCTACGCTGGCATTACCCAGATCAGGTAAAAGGGTCCAAAGAACGATTGTTCCTTGTCTCAGCAATAGCTCCCCTAGGGCTCCTCAGTTAATTTCTCCTACACTATACCATGCGCGCCCTGCGGAATAACACCGATTTTTCTCTTCAACGACGTTTCAATAGGCCCGTTTTTCCTCATGAGCTTGGCCATCATCCGGATCGAAAACACGAGAGTAGTCGATGGGTATCGAATCGCTGCCGCGCGTATCTCAAGCCTCAAACTAATTGTCTCAATCCGTCCTCTTGACCGTCTTCGCCTTTCACTGAGGGCGTCATCGACAGGACATCTTGATCGGCCTGACTCAACACCATTCGGGCCGCAACACCCCAATAGTAGAAGCCCATTGCGATTACACCGACGATGGCATGCCCCCACAGCGCGGGAATGAGATCGGTTCGGCCTTAATTTGCGGACCGGAAGCGCTCCACCAAAAGCATGCAGCAAAATAGGCTATACTATTCACGGATAACAACCGGGGAAATTTGCGCCTCTGATCCCCCGCTTATGGGCACCTCGGACGGCGTCACAAGCCATCCCATGCTCCGCCATGGCGGAGCCTCGATTAGATATTTCCATTCTAGAGCTGGACAAGCTTTTCCGGGTTCGATCCCCTCAAGGGGGACGTGTTCCACGTGCCACATGTCGTCCATAAGGGGGCCCGTTCATGATTCGCTTGCAGATGTGCGAAGAAGAATTGAAGCGGTTAG
>JAJZXX010000034.1 GCA_021806205.1 Bacillota bacterium
GGTTTGCCGCCGGCTTCCTTCGGATTCCACCTCACGATGGACACCCTTGCCTTTGGCTAACGGTTGGAACGGTCATCCCCCGTTCAGGACTTTCACCTTAAAGCACACGCCCATGCCGGGCGCACGAAAGACAAGAGCGGGGACGATAGCCCCGCTCTTGTCTTTTTACTATCGCCCTTATTTCACCCGCGAAATTTGATTCTTCGTGCGACGCCAGTTAACGCCCGGTCGAATCGCCTCCAAGTTTACCCGGTGCTTATACTGGGCAATCACGCCAAACAATGATTCGATTAAGGTATTGGACAATAGGTGCGGCTCAAGCCCCAGTTCAATCAGCTTGGTGTGCTGCGCATTATAATAGTGGTTGAGGGCCTCGGTGCGGGGGTCTTCCAGATACTCAACCTTGACCTCACCCGGGTAGGTTTCTTGCACCAGTTGAGCGAGTTCTTTTAACGAAAACTGCTCCGTAATCTGATTAAAGACCCTGAACTCCCCGGGATTTGCTGGGTTTAACGCCGCCAGTTCAATACAGCGAACCGTGTCTCGGATGTCAAGAAAACTCCGAATCTGTTCGCCGCGCCCATACACTGTCAGTGGATGTCCCAAAACCGCCTGAATGCAAAATCGGTTCAAAACCGTTCCAAACACGTGATCATAGTCTAGGCGCGTAGCCAAGCGAGGATCTTTAACACTTTGCTCCGTTTCGACCCCGTAGACAACACCCTGGTTCAAATCGGTCGCTTTGAGACCCCAGTTGCGACAGGCAAAGTGAATGTTGTGGCTGTCATGCACCTTGGACAGATGGTAAAAGGACCCCGGCATCTTGGGGAACGGCAAAACATCCCGGCGGCCCTTGTGTTCAATCTCAATGTATCCCTCTTCAATATCGATATTGGGGGTGCCATACTCTCCCATCGACCCAAGCTTAATCAGGTGAATCTCGGGATTAATGTCAGCGATGGCATATAAAACGTTCATGTTGCCGACCACGTTGTTTACCTGGGTGTAAACCGCATGCTCCCGATCAATCATGGAGTACGGTGCGGAGCGTTGCTCTCCAAAGTGCACAATGGCCGCAGGCTGAAAGTCGCGAATCATGTGGTAGACAAATTCAGCATTTTGAAGGTCGCCGACATAAAGAGCCATCTCGCGACCCGACACTTCTTTCCACGTTCGGATCCGCTCTTGCAGCATAAAGATGGGCACTAAACTCTCCGCCCCAAGTTCGTAGTCGTATTGACGGCGAACAAAATTGTCGGACACCGCCACCTCATGCCCGCGGTCGGAAAGATGCATGGCGGTCGGCCAACCGAGATATCCATCTCCACCCAGTACTAAAATCCTCACGCACGTTCCCCCTAATCTTTATTTAACGACAAGCTCATCTTGGACAGTATAAGACATGATCACCCGTTTCGTCACCTTAGCCATGCACCGTAGCCTGTACATCTGGGAACGTTTCCTTGCTATACTAACAACATCACTCACGAAAAGGAGCCACATGGCGCATCACACGGACTCGCAAAAACGCCTGGTCGCCACTCTAGTATTAACCGGCGTCATTTTTGCCTTGCAGCTGGCGGGTGCCCTTGCATCAGGCAGTCTCTCCCTTTTATCGAATGCGGGTCACTTGTTCACCGACGTGGGATCTCTCGGTGTCGCTTTATATGCTGCTAAAATTCAAGACAATCAACCAACCGCGCAATTAAGCTACGGTTTTGGACGCAGCGGCACCGTGGCCGCCTTTGCCAACGGGCTTCTTCTGGCCGCGATTGGAATCGCACTCATCGTAACCAGCACTTTTCGGTTTTTTCACCCCGCTCAGGTCGATGTCGGCATCATGATCTGGGTCACTCTGGTCACATTATTGTTAAATCTCGTAGAAGTCACCCTGGTCCGCAAGCCCGACATCGAAGACTTCAATCGGAAAAGTATTTACTGGCACGTATTGGGAGATTCCTTGAGTTCGCTCGGCATCTTAGTGGCCGCCCTCATGATTCGGCTAACGGGGTGGCCAGGTTGGGATCCAGCGGCTGCCCTCGTCGTCGGAGTAATTATTCTCTGGTCAAGTTACCAGGTCGCCCGCCCCAGTGTACTGGCTCTCATGGAGGCGGTCCCCGAAGTCCATAAATTAGGTGACGTGGAATCGACCATGCGCCAACACCCCTCTGTCATGGATGTGCACCATATTCATCTCTGGTCATTGGCGCCCGGATACCATGCCCTATCTGCCCATGTGCGCATCCAAGCCGGATCAATTCAGGAAGGGCAAGCGGTCATTCGGGAGCTCACAAAAACTCTCGGCCAAGCCCATGGCATTCAACACGTGACCATTCAAATGGAGGCCGATGCCCACCCAGACGACGAGTTTTAACATCCCGGCCGCCTCTATACCGAAAAAGCGTCGTACACAACTATTCTATATCAGCAGCCCAGGGGCCAATAAAATGCGTGGGACTGATTGTGGTCGAACTAAGGGTGAACTGGTTGGAACCTGGAACGGGCTCGTCCTGGCGTCGCTATCTGGACATGTCACGGGCCTGGCGGACCTGGCTTAATATAACATGTTCCGAGTCAACCCCAAGACATTTCCAATCAAAAATTCGACACCGATCACACTATCCTGGCTAGGCATTTGCTACTATTAATCAATATTCGGAGGTGGAGTCTTGCGCCCTCGCAAAAATCCAAAGCAGCACGCCCCCCGGTGGCCCTGGACATTTTTAGCAGTCAGTGCCGCCCTCATTACGGCAGCGGGTATTCGCCATCCTCATGCTCTCGGACCTAAACGGCCCAGCCAGGCCGTGGCCCATGCTACTAAATTGTCCAGTCCGGCTTCGGTCACCATTCCCGCCCATCCGATTCCCTCGGCTTTACCCTTTCGGATTGGGGAAAACTCGGGTGTTTTATGGAATCTCACCACGGGACAGCTATTGTGGGCATATCGGCCGCACTTGCCAGGTCCTTATGCAAGCACCACCAAGCTCATGACCATCTATTTAGCGCTCAAACACCTGCCGTTGACGGGTGTCGTGCCCATTTCACTCAAAGCGGCCGCCACCACCGGATCCGACATCCGCATGGCTACCACCTATCACTTCACGGTCCGCCAACTCCTGTATGGCCTCATGTTGGACTCCGCCAATAACGCAGCGGTCGCCTTGGCGCAATATGAAGCCGGGTCGGTTCCCGCGTTCGTGGCTCAAATGAACCATACGGCTCAGATGATGGGCATGACCAATACCACGTACGCGGACCCAGACGGGCTCTCGCCTGGCTCCAGGGGAAGCGCCTGGGATTTATCCATTATTGCCCGCGCTGATATGGAAAACCCCTTGTTTCGAAAAATCGTCCGGACCAAGGAAGCCTCTTTGCCGCATAACCCCATCGTTCGCAATCTTAACGGATTATTGTTCATAGATCCCTCGGTCATCGGGGTAAAAACCGGATGGACCACTGAAGCCGGATTTAATCTGGTGTTTGCCGCCACCCGCCGCGTCAATGGTCACTCCGTCACGCTCCTCGGGGTCATTATGCACGGTCAGCAAGGATTTCCCTCGGAATACCAGGACGCTGAGAAAATTTTACACTGGGGCTTTTTGAAAAGCCGAGGCGGGCACACCTCGCAATCCAAGTAGGTACGGCTAACGGTGCCACTTTTCAATCGCGATGCGAATTTCTTCTGGGAATGTAGCACCCCCTCTTTATTAAACCCGTATGGTGAAGGGATTTAGAGCGGCTAAGGAGGAATTCTATCGTGTCGTCGCATCACACCCCGTCATTGCAAGCGGATGAAAGCCCATCGCCTAAGGTCATGGAACGTCTGACCCAACAATTGGAGTGTTTGGATACCCCAGAGGTGGTCGGCTGGGCATTCGAGCAGTATGCCCCGCATCTCGTGCTTGCGTCGAGCTTTGGGGCAGAAGACATGGTGTTGTTAGATATGCTTGCCCGGGTATGGCCTTCTCCCCGCGTGTTCTACCTGGACACCGGATTGTTATATCCCCAAACCTTACACCTCATCGACACGGTACGAGCCAAATATGGCATCCACCCCGAATGCGTGGCCACCCCGCTATCGCTGGAGCAGCAGGCTCAGCAATATGGGGACGCTTTATGGAGCCGGGATCCCGATCAGTGTTGTCAAATTCGCAAAGTAGAGCCCCTCACTCGACATCTTCAGGGTGAGCGGGCCTGGATGACGGGCATTCGACGCGATCAGACGCTGGCGCGCCGCCAGACACCTATCGTCGCCTACGACACGCGTTTCCATCTCACCAAAATCAATCCATTGGTTAGATGGACCGACAAAGATGTCTTTCGGTATCTGGTTAAACAGGAGGTGCCCTACAACCCCCTACATGATGAAGGCTACCCCAGCATTGGATGTCTTCCCTGCACAAAACCCGTAACACCGGGCGAAGACCCCCGATCAGGCCGTTGGTCCGGACAGGAGAAGACCGAATGTGGACTGCACCTATAATCAGCCCGGGTCACAATCTTCTGGCGGAACAAGAGCTGCCGTTAGCCATAGCCCAAGAGTTGGCATTGAGTCTGGATCACGTACCCGCGGTGCCCCTCGACCGCTTTCATTATGATGATGTGATCTGTCTTTCGTGGGGAGTGTTTAGCCCCCTGAGAGGCTTTTTAGACCGCCATGCGGTGGCCAGGGTGCTTAAAGATATGCGTCTACCGGGGGGTGAAGTATGGCCGTTACCTATTACCCTGCCGATTAGAGAGCAAGTGGCCGCTACCATCAAGAAATCACGGCTGGTTCGATTGACCTATCGAGGCAACACCGTAGCCCTCTTACATGTCGATGATATCTTTTGGCTTGATCCAGACGAAGAAGCCCAATCCGTCTTTGGCACCCGCGACACAAACCATCCTGGGGTCCGTCGAGTGATCGGTATGAGTCCCATTCGGCTCGCAGGCCCGGTCACACTCACGCGCGCCCCCCTCTTTTCCGAATCACCCGTTTTGACTCCCCGGGATATGCGGCGTTACATTCGCCAGCAGGGATGGCAAACAACCGTAGCGTTTCAAACCCGCAATCCCTTGCATCGTGCCCACGAATATGTGCAAAAGGTGGTCTTGGAGTACGTGGATGGGTTAGTCATCCATCCGTTGATTGGCACGACAAAGTCGGACGACGTTCCCGCTGAGGTACGGTGGTCGGTCTATCAAGCCCTCTTGAGCACCTACTATCCCGAGTCCCGCACACTCCTATCCGGATTCCCTGCCGCCATGCGCTATGCGGGGCCCAAGGAGGCGGTCTTACACGCCTTGGCTCGTAAGAACTACGGATTTACGCACTTTATTGTCGGTCGAGACCACGCGGGGGTGGGCAACTACTATCAGCCCGCGGACAGCCAACGCATCTTTCAGCAATTCCGCCCCGATGAAATTGGCATCACCATCATTCCGGCCGAACCCGCGTTTTTTTGCAAGAAGTGTGAGCAAATGGCGACCACCAAAACCTGCCCGCATCCCACTTCAGATCATGAAGTGCTATCCGGCACCCGCGTGCGAAAAATGTTAAGTCAAGGGGATCCATTGCCGCCAAACACCATTCGGCCGGAAGTGGAAAAAATTTTACAGCAGTATTATGCGTCGGTCGAGTTGTCCCCGTAAATATGGGGATGGGGGGAGCCATAGGAGTGTATTTAGGCGTCGTTTTTTTCTTGATCTAATAAATGGGCTACGACCGCCTGATCCAAAAGGGATGAAATGGACAATACCCGGGCATCGGTGAGCGACCCCGCCTCCATCACCATAGACTCCAGTGATTGACGTAATTCTCCAATCTTTTTATCCCATTGGCGCGTGTCTTTCATATCTTCCGCCCTTCGCTACGCTGTTTGTCCATATTGTACCAAAATACGACTGTCTTTTGAAAATCGCAGTGCGGAGTTTCTACATTTTTTTCTCAAGCTGCCCTGGCGGATGTTTCCTAGTTAGTTGATCGCAAAGTGATAAATCCGCTGCGCCGCTATCGGTTGGTTTGCCAACATTGGTTCACCGCAGTATCGGGGCCCACGGTACCGCCATCGGCAATATCATTGCCGTGCTGGGATCCGAAATCGGGTCCCGTCTTAGTGTGCTATTAGGTTCTGCCGCAGATGGAGTAATTATGGGGGTCGGCTACGGGACCCTTGGTCTCGTAAAAAGCGAAGCATTCCTGGCTGCCGGGATCGCACTACTTATGGCGGGGTTGGAGAGCTTTTACGTTGAGGCCTATCTTACTGCTTACTGGCAAGAGCATGCTCCCACAACGAGTCGGACACAATTTTTCGGTAGCCTGATGTTATAGTTTGCAATTGCTCACCCCATCGGGCTGGGTCTGTATGGTGTGTTGGGGTCATTCATTACTATACCCCAACGCTTTCTCATCGGGGCGCGGGCGAGGTAGCCTTTGGGTTGGGAGTGCTTGTTCTGTTTCTGATCTCTCGCACGTCCAGACGGACAAAGCCCGATTCCCGCGAAGATCTTGTTCCCCGTTCAGGGGCTCCGAAAGCAATATACGAGGTTTCTGTATCATTGAACCAAAAACCAAATAAAAGGCGAATGCCCATGATTAAATGCCATGCATGGCCGTGTTTTTACCGAGGTCTATATCCCAACGTCTTAGTCGAGTACAATCAGCATACATCTTAGTCTCCCCAGGAAAACATCAGCAACGCCAGCATGTTCCGCAAAGCAGCCCCAGCACTCGGTATAGACGGCGAATCAGATCTCTATGATTAGAACACCAAATCCGACGGATGTCGATCTGACCCAAGATCCGAATATCTTCCCGAAGGCCGGCCTAAGTCTCGCGGTACGATGGCCGGCCGTTGTCGACGGCCTGCTCCCCTGAGATGCCCAGCGATCGCGGATTGTGCCCAGTGTGCTCCTCCTCACATTGGTGGTGGGGCGCATCTTTTCGGTACCATGGTTCGATTTTTTCCATCGTAAGCGGGCGAGGTGATCGACTCAAAGCCATGCCATCACCTCCCCAACGGGTGGAGTGCGGCGGGACTCGAACCAGCAACCCCTTCCGGATGCGAGCCGGACCCCAGCCCGATCGAACTGCCTGCCCAAAAAATTAGTTGCGGGAGCGCTTGCGTTTCAGGCCAATTTTACCGGCTAACTAGGAAACTTCCGCTAGAAATTTAGCTAGATCCGATATCTCCTCCTGAGAAATCTCATGCCCCATGGCATAGACGTTTTCCGTCACCAAAGCGCCCATGTCCCGTAAATCTTGACGCATGGCCTGCCCCCGCTGCCACGATACCACAGGGTCATGGCGCCCATGGGCCCAAAATACGGGCAACCCCTCCAAGGCCCTATCACTGAAACGCTTGGGAACCGGCGGCGCCGATAGGCTGACCACACCTAAAAGATTGCGGGCCCGGCGTTTCATGGCCGTCGCCACGGCCATTTGCCCACCTTGACTAAATCCCAGGAGTAAAACCGGCAACCCGTCCCCACCGACTTGGTCCATCAATGTGTCCAGGCGCGTTACACTTTGACCCCACTCGTCTAAGAGCGGCGATCCGTCGGGCGCCAAGGGGTACCAGGCAAAACCCGGCCCATAACGATAGGGGGCTCTGACACTCAGGACCCGCACCCTGGGCGAGAAAAGACCGGACAATGTCATGAGGTCTTTCTCATCAGCCCCCCGTCCGTGCAGTACGAGCGCCAACCCCTGGGGGTTCCCGTCCGCGGGTCGTTCCGAAAACACGAAGTCCATCACTTGACCCACCTCTCTAAAATCCGCGTTCCTTAGGACTAATCCGCAATGCAACCGTTAAGGCGACCACGACCAACGTCGTTAATCCCAGGTCCCACAAGTAGGGCATGAGATGCGCCACCGGGTGGTTGGCGGCCTCTTGAGCCGTAATCACGAGGATGCGGCGAATGGCCGCTATAATCCCGACCACCAAAAATGGCTGATGACGAAACTTATGCGTGCGCAAAAAGATCAGTAAGGTGTGCAATAGCTCGGCCAACATTAAGACCAATAGAAACCGGTCCAAGGTGGTTCCAATCAGACTGGAGATGGAGTGCCAGTCAGCGGTAACCACCGCATCGGTCATGATATAGACCGCCACCACAAAAAACAATGAGGCCAAAACAATATAAATAATATCCTCTAATACGGTGAGCGCCCCCACCACTCGTCCGCGTACGGCATGTTGCACCCAGATGCGATGCATTCTCTCAGGGTGTGATGACGATTGGTCTTCGGGTCTCACCTCCACAGCGCTGCCCCCTTTTGCTAGTTCTACATCAGGTCTAGTGTACGGACTGCTTGATAGTTCGTCGAGTCAAAGACGCTGAATTGCACCAGATTTGGTATTATCGGCGATACCATACCGACAACCGAATTTATCGCTAAGGCACGCCATCTATCGCGTCGGGGTGCGCAAGTGGCAGACCCACCAAGGATACCATAAAGGCGTGTAACCAAGCACCAGAATTCCTGGGTCGGTACGTCTCACGGTCGTGATACAATAATGGGAAACCAGTCGTTAAATGGCCTATCGAGGGAGGTGGTGTGATGCCGCCATTAACGGATCGTCTCAAAAGACCCCTGGAAGACTTGCGCATCTCCGTCACCGACCGCTGCAATTTCCGGTGTGTCTATTGCATGCCCAAAGAAATATTTGGCACAGCGTTCCAATTTCTTCCGCGTCAAGATCTCTTGACGTTCGAAGAAATTACGCGTCTGGGGCACATATTTGCCGACTTAGGGGTACAAAAGATTCGCTTGACAGGCGGCGAACCGCTGGTGAGAAAAGGGGTGGAAACCCTCGTGGCCGAACTGGCTCGTATCCCGGGCATCAAGGAGGTGGCCATGACCACTAACGGATCGCTTCTTACCCAGGAACGTGCCAAAGAGCTTCGAAACGCGGGGCTAAAACGCGTGACGGTGAGCCTGGACTCATTGAACGACAGCACGTTTCAGATCATTAATGACGTTGACTTCCCCGTCTTAAGGGTCCTTGAAGCCATTGACCACGCCCATGCGGCTGGACTGTCGCCCATCAAAATTAACATGGTGGTCAAAAGAGGGGTAAATGATCAGGACATTGTTCCGATGGCTGAGCATTTTCGCCATACCGGCCACATCCTGCGCTATATCGAATACATGGATGTCGGTACGGCCAACGGATGGCGCCTCGATGACGTGGTACCGGCTTTTGAGATTGTCGCCGCCGTGTCAGCCCACTGGCCACTAGACCCGGTTGCTCCCGAAAGGGCCGGCGATGTAGCCGCACGTTTTCGGTACCGAGACGGGGCTGGTGAGATCGGGATTATTAGCTCCGTCAGCCAGCCATTTTGCACGAATTGTTCGAGAGCCCGGCTATCACCCGAGGGCAGGCTCTACCTTTGCCTGTTTGGTCAAAGCGGATACGATCTGCGCGCGTTACTCCGTGGCGGTAAAACCGATACTGCGGTGAGGGGCGTCATCGAAAGGATTTGGACAGGACGCCAGGTTCGCTATTCCGAGGAACGTCGCCAAGATACCGTGGGACTCCCTAAAGTGGAAATGTTCCGCATTGGGGGATAATCTCGCCCAATGGAAATGGCACTTTGTCACAGAGAGAGGGTTTTAACGTGAAAGATATCAAGGTGAGCCATCAAATCGTCGATACGGATGCCCAATGGGTGTTGGACGATGATTTCGTGTCGCCCGGGGTGGATCAGGTTAAGATTCGACAAGCCGTCTTGATGATATTAGAGGCCATCGGCGACGACCCCCATCGCGAAGGGCTGAAAGGCACGCCTGAGCGCGTGGCGCGCATGTATGCCGAAATTTTTTCCGGCATGCACCAAAATCCCGCGGATGTTTTAGCCACCCGATTTCATGTCGACCACGAAGAAGTCGTCCTCGTCAAGGACATCTTCTTCTATTCCTTGTGTGAACATCACCTGCTACCGTTTTTTGGGGTCGCGCATGTCGCCTACATCCCTAAAGACGGTGTCGTCACCGGCTTATCTAAACTAGCCCGTCTCGTGGATCTATTCGCCAAACGCCCCCAAGTCCAAGAACGCCTAACCAATCAAATCGCTGAAACCTTGGACCAAGAACTGGCAGCACGCGGTACATTTGTGATGATTGAAGCGGAGCACTTATGCATGTCAATGCGCGGTATTCAAAAACCTAACAGCCGAACGGTGACGACCACGGGGCTTGGAATGCTAAAAACCGACAGCGTCATCCGCCAGGAATTATTGCGATCCATCCGCTAAGCCAGTGCATTCTCGTTACGTCCGTTATTCTTCAGGGTCAGAGGTTTCTGTCTGGGTGCCCTTGCCCACAAAATCATGGCGGTGATCGCGATAGTAAAGAATGGCCCGTTGATATAAGTTCAACGAGTCTTGCCGGTCTGGCTTAGCGATCACGTCAAGCAGTTCAAAAATCGCATCGCCATAGTCCCCCATCTTTTCCAACGTCAGTGCATAGAACACTTTAAGCGCAAGATGGTGGGGATACTCTTTCATCCCTTGTTTGAGCACCGCATGCGACTCCTGGATTCGACCCACCACACGTAAACTAGACCCCAATCCGACCAGGCAGTCCACGCGGTGAACCGGATCCAGCCCCGCATCCAATGCGCGCCGATAATAGGGGATGGCCCGATCTTCCAGGCCCTGGTTGTCAAGCCCGGAAGCCATCTCGTAGAGCAGGATGGGATTGTCTGGGTCCGCCGTCAGCCAGGCTTCAAGTTGGTGCAAGGCCTCCTCGTACCTCCCTTTAGCCTTTAACCGGCGAACCAAAGATAAGTCGGGGTCGGTGCCCGCCATACCGTTCGTCTCCTTTCCCCTCATTCTATCACGCCCTAATTGGCAATTCCTGTCATATTTGACAAAGACCGCGCATAGAATAGATTGACCAATCTTTGAGGAGGGGTTTATGATGTCCCGTTCATCGCAAGAAAATCCTTGGCGACAGGCCCTAGACCAGGCTCTGGCACAGTTAGCTCAAGCCGAACACGCATTTGAATGGGCCGACTCCGAGTTCTCCGACTACCATGCGTATCGCATTCAAGCCGCCCAGGAACAAGTCGCGCTCATCTTGCGCCAGGCACGGCAGGCCTACGGCGTGCAAGCCGCCAATTTGATGTTAAAGGAGGTCCAGACCAAGTCTGCGCTTACACCGGCGGATTTTGCGTCATCTCGTTGGTAGGGGCCATCGGCTTGTCTAGATGCTTGTGTTGGCCTTCCACCAATTCTTGCACCCACAGCTCTAACATAAATAGCGAGTATACTTTACGAGCCGCTCCGGGATTTTTCGTAGCGAGTTGGGACAAAAGTTGTTCCACCGAATGTTGCTGGAACCATCCCCTTTGAACAAATTGCCGGTCGGTGAGGAGATCGTAGACCGCGTCATATAGGGGACCCGCCAAAAGGGCGGTCAGAGGGGTGGGGAAACCCGACTTGGGCCGATACACGACATCTCGCGGTATGTGGCGCTCACTCGCCTTCCTTAAGACCCGTTTGTCCAGGGCCCGGTTTCTGCGCAAGGCCAAAGGAATGTTGAGCGCCAACTCCACCACTTCATGATCGCAATAGGGCACCCGAATCTCCAAATTATGGTGCATACCGACGCGGTCTGCCTTTAAGAGGACATCGTCGGGGAGAAACCATCGAACATCAAAACCTTGCATGGCTTGCAATTCCGAGATATTGCGGGTTTTCTCCCAGTATTCCAGCAAAGCAATTGGGCGATCCGAATAGGAGAGGTCCCCCACCAACAACGCATGTTGTTCTTCTGGACTAAACGTATACCCCACGCCGCGATAGCGTTCGCGAATAGGTTCTAACGAACGTTTAAAGGCGCCCGAACCTTTAAACCCTTGACGAATCCACCAACTCCGCAATCCTTGGGGAATGCGCCTGACCCACTCTAAGCTTTGCACCTCGCCATACCCTTTGTAGCCTCCGAAAATCTCGTCGGCTCCCTCTCCCGACAACATGACCGTACACTCGTCTTTAGCGGCTTGCGCCACCCCGTCCAACGGCAGTACGGTGGGATCCGCCATGGGCTCGTCCAAAATATAAGCGAGTTCGCGCATGCGGTCGGCCGAGATGATGGGATCCACATCGACCCGGCGAATAGATAGGCCATTCAGGTCGGCTACGCGTTTGGCCCACGAAAACTCATCGTAACCGGGATATTGCGCGGGAAAAGCTGCCGACCAGGCATGAAGGGGCCCTTGATGGTGTTGAGCCGCTAATGCCGCCAATAGGCTGGAGTCCAAGCCCCCCGACAAAAAGATGCCGACCGGCACATCCGAGGCCAAATGCGCGGGCACCACCCGAGACAGTATGTCATCCAAACGCTCGGCCCATTGATTCAGGCTACCTTGGCTGTCTGGTTCATGGATTAATGGTTCCCAGTAAAGCCACCGGCGCCGGTGGCCATCCCGGCGAACCGTCATCGCTTCCCCAGGGCGTAGTTTGGTCACCCCTTGGACCATGGTTTGCGGTGCCGGCATAAATCGATGTCCGAGATAACTGGCAATGGCCGTCTCATCCACTTCGGGGGAATAGCCCTCGATCCCCCAAAAGGCTTTGATCTCCGAAGAAAAGGCCAGGGTATGGTGCTGTTCGAGAAGATATAACGGTTTTTGGCCCACGCGATCGCGCGCCAACAAAAGCTCTTGTTCGGTGCGGTCCCAAATTGCCAAGGCGAACATCCCCGTGAGATGGGATAGGAAATCAGGACCGTACTCCTCATAAAGGTGCACTAACACCTCGCCGTCCGCTTTGGACCGCAATTGATGTCCCCGACTCACCAGCATATGGGAGAGCTCCGGAAAATTATAAATTTCCCCATTGAAGACCGCGATAAGGCGACCATCTTCAGACACGTACGGCTGAGTGCCGTGGGCGACATCCATAATAGCCAGCCGCCGCATTCCCAACCCCAGGCCTCGTTCCACAAACACGCCGTCGCCATCCGGCCCGCGATGCTTTAACGTCTCCAGCATCCGCGATAATTCTCGATCCGAAACCGCCCAATCCCGTCGCCAAATCCCCGCAATCCCGCAGATGTCCCGTCACTCCTCTACGTCATATCTCAAGGATAACCATTCGCCACAATAAAAAGCCTTCCCGCTCTAGGAAGACGAAGAACCGCTCGCCATTGTTGCCACCAGCGGGACGCCAGAAAAGGCATCCCGCTTAGTCGAGATAATCCTTCAGCTTTTTACTCCGCGTGGGGTGCCTGAGTTTGCGCAAGGCCTTGGCCTCAATCTGACGAATACGCTCCCGGGTGACGCCAAATACCTGTCCCACTTCCTCTAGCGTGCGCGCCCGACCGTCCGTCAAGCCAAAGCGCAGCCGCAAGACTTTTTCTTCCCGATTGGTGAGAGTGTCTAGTACCTCTTCCAACTGCTCTTTGAGTAATTGGTACCCTGCCGCCTCCGCTGGAGCCGGCGCGTCTTCATCTTCAATAAAGTCACCCAAATGTGAGTCCTCTTCCTCGCCAATGGGCGTTTCTAATGATACTGGCTCTTGAGCCACCTTCAGGATCTCACGCACCCGCTCTACCGTAATACCCATTTCCTTGGCGATTTCCTCGGGAAGCGGCTCTCGCCCATATTCTTGCAAGAGCTGCCGCTGCACGCGAATCAGCTTATTAATCGTCTCTACCATGTGGACCGGAATACGAATCGTCCTGGCTTGATCGGCGATAGCCCGGGTAATGGCCTGGCGAATCCACCAGGTCGCATACGTACTAAACTTGTACCCCTTTCTATAGTCAAATTTCTCGACGGCCTTGATTAATCCCAGATTACCCTCTTGAATGAGATCCAAAAATAGCATACCGCGACCCACATACCGTTTAGCAATGGACACGACCAGCCTCAGGTTGGCCTCGGCCAACTCGCGCTTGGCGGATTCGTCACCCGCTTCAATCCGCTTGGCCAGTTGAACTTCCTCTTCCGCCGTCAATAACGGTACCCGACCGATTTCCTTGAGGTACATCCGCACCGGATCATCGATAGCGACACCGTCGGGAACGGCCACTTCGCGCTCGGGCTCCTCTTCCTCAGGCTCCACATCATCCGGAGACGGACCGTGTTCAGGTTCCAGAGGTACTTGCTCGCCCACCAGTTCAATGCCTAACTCGCCAAACATCTCGTATATACTGTCAATTTGGTCGGGTGGCAAATCCACAGCTTGCAAGGTGTCAACTATTTCGCTATACGAGAGCTTACCGCGCTCCTGACCGCGTCGTATGAGCTCTTTGACCTCGTCAATTTGTGGAATGCTGTTGCTTTTCCCCTGCGCCACGCTATCCCTCCTTTCGGTCCTGATACGGTTCGAGCCGCCCTCCCAATTGACGCACCTCTTCCATCAACTCGGGATCGCTCTGGCCTTGCCGTATTAATTCCTTGATTTCGTCATAGCGGTGTCTAGCTATTTCACGCTGCATCGCCCAAATGAAGTCGTCGATCGCTTGGGTCCCCCCATCAGGTCCGTCATTATGCCCAATTGCAGCATAGAGCGCCTCTAATTCCTGGTCGTCCGACACGGGTGTCGGGCCCTCCGCGGAAGCCCGCGTTAAGAAATCCTCCAAAATTTTTTGAATGCGCATCTGAGACGACCATTCCGGCAAGGCGGCTTTGACACGTTCTATCTGGTCCGGATGCCTTTTCAGTGCCGCCAACAGCCAAATTTCCGTCGGCTGGGACCTTCGGGAGGGGGCCGTCACCCCCATATTATGCCTATTTTTTCCGATTGTATGCCGTCCCTCTTGCGTCGACCATAAACTTTGTGATAGGATTTGTGGATGTACTCGCAACGACTTGGCCAACATCTCCAAGTATCCTGCTTGTTCCACGGGATCCTTCACGGCACGAATTAGGGGCCTGAAATCGTCTACGATTTCCGCTTGGCGACGAGGACTCAACGTGCCCGTGGCATAACTGGCCGCATTGATTTCCCGCTCCAGATAAGGACGCCGTTCTGACACTGCCTCCACCAACACCTCGATGCCTTGAGCCTTGACCAACTCGCTCGGATCTTTAACGCCGTCTGGCAGTGAAATCACATTCACCTTCAGGTTAGCACCCGAAAGAATCAGAAAGGCCCTACGCATGGCAGCCTGACCTGCGGCATCTTGATCGAGCAACAGATCGACCGTGTTCACGTAACGCGCAAGGTACCGCGCTTGTCCGTCCGTTAACGCGGTGCCTAATTGTCCCACGGCTTGCGTCTGTCCGGCCTGGTGTAAGGCCAGCACATCAAAATATCCTTCCACGATGAGGGCGGGTACTCCCTTACGCCATCCTGGACGAGCCAGATGGGCTCCATATAACAGTTGCCCCTTATTAAATAGACTCGTGTCGGGGGAGTTTAAGTATTTGGGATCCTGATCAGGCTTCAACGCCCGTCCCCCAAATGCCACAATCCGCCCTTGACGATCCCAAATCGGGAAAATGAGTCGACCACGCCACCGGTCATATCCTCCGCCTTGCTCTCGGCGTATCACCACGCCCGCGTCCACCATTTCATTCAGTGTAACCCCGCGACGCTCCAAAACCTCTTTAAGTCCGTGCCAGCTATCGGGGGCAAAGCCCATCATAAACCGGTCGATGAGGTGCAACGCGACGCCGCGCGACTCCAAATATGGCTCTACGATGGCGCGAGACTTCCGAAATTGGTCCACAAAGTACTCTTGAGTCCATTCCAACACCGCTCGAAGGCGTTGATGTGGGTCGGCCCGACCCACACCCGACTCATCTGGTTGGGGAATTCCTACCTCTTGGGCCAACGATTCTATAACCTCTTTAAATTCCCGACCCTCGAGGCTCATTAGAAACGTAAAGACGGTACCGCCCTTTTGGCATCCAAAGCAATAGAACAGTTGCTGATCCCCATCCACACTGAAAGACGGAGTCTTCTCCCCATGAAACGGACAAAGCCCCCACCAATGGCGGCCCTTGCGCTTCAAAGGCACGTGGCGTCCGACCACCTCGACAATATCCACCGCCTGACGGACTGAATCGATCCACGCTTGCCGGATTTCTGTGGCCATGGGAATCACTCCAGTTCGTATCCATCAAAATTCGGCACAGATCCTAAATTTCCTGCTACGTATAAAAAATTCACTGGTTCCAATAAGGCGAGGCCCAGTTCCCGGAATACCCAGGATTCGATCGATTGTCTGGATTGCTGTGTCACTAGTACCATATCTTAGATATTCGACAGGTAATCGCAATTCCTGATACTATCATCCCGGGTTGTGGATAACTGATAAGTCCCTGAAAATCTTACGGGAGAAGGGCTCCCGTGGGGGTTACGATCAACGTGTCGAGAGCAGGCCCCCACCGGTCGCCGTTTTCG
>JAJZXX010000093.1 GCA_021806205.1 Bacillota bacterium
GTAGATATGAGTGCCTCCGCCTAAGTAACCCCTGTTATGGAAAAATATCAACCGATGAGCAAGAACCAAGATGTAGAGCCAATGTCCAGCAAATATGGCTATTCGTATGTTGAAATTTCAGGTCTCCCTAGGGGAAATCACCGTTGCTAAGTGCCGCCTATAAGGCGCGCGCCTCATGGCTTAAATGGTTTTTCGAATTCAGCCAGGGCGTCAGAAGGGGATTCATCGCGCACTCTCTCCGTGAGCGGCTAGTCTTACAGGGCCATCTGGTTCAACGAGTCGAACTGGGAGACGGGAATCCGCAGTCGCGGTGGTGCACATATTGTCGTGCGATAAGAAATGTGGGGCGGGAGGCAGATCTTCTGTCGTGTTGCGCACGGGGCAACGGTCTTCCTGTGGTGTAACCGCCGTTCGGCGATAGACAGTGGCCCTGATGCTCCTTAAGATCCACTCCTCCGATTGTCAGGTTCTCCACCGGAATGCCTGATCCAACCCAACCGCGACTAAAATGAGAAATCCCTGCACAATTTCTTGGTAGTTGGCATTGATGCCGAGCAGATTGAACCCATTACTGATCAACACCAATAGAAACACGCCAATCATCGCACGCCAGACGCTGCCCTCGCCTCCTAGGATGCTGGTGCCTCCGATTACGGTTGCGGCAATCGCGGTTAACGTCAAGGTCGATCCGCCGACACTGGCACTTGCGGACCCTGTTTGCGAGGCTCCGATAATAGCTGCGGTCCCGGCACAGGCTCCGCTTATCACAAGAACGAGTATCTGGTCCCGCACGGTACGTAAACCCGACAGGCGTGCCGCCTCTTTGTTGCCTCCAATGGCATAGAGCGAGCGGCCGTATCCGGTGACGGCCAACACGAATCCCGTGACCAATGCGACACCAATAAAGAGCCAACTGGCTCCTGTAATATCCAAGACGGGCGTGTCGTTCATTACGAGAAAGCTGAGGTGGGAATCTGTAACGATTTGCCCTCCCGAGATCACGATAGCCAGACCGCCAAATAGAAATGATGTCGCCAGTGTGGCAATGAAACTGTTGACCCGCGCCAATGTGACAACCAACCCATTCACGGCGCCCATTGCGGCTCCGACGAGCACTGCGGCCACAAATCCTCCCAAGGTGCCCACGTGGTTCGCGACCATTATGGCCACAATACCGGACACCGCAAATACCGACCCAATAGACAAATCAAAGATGCCGGATACAATCGTCAGGGTAGCGCCACACGCCACAATTCCCCACGTACTCGCCTGGTCTAGCATGTTGGCCAAGTTGGCCGGCTCGATAAAGGTGGGAGACGCGATCGATAAGGCGATAAAAAGCACGATAAACACCAAAATCACACCATACTCGCGCATGGAGAGACGGGGCAACCGGGCCGCCCAGTTGTTAGCCGGCACGTCGGCCGTGGTTCGGGGATCTGCACTCATGACCTGTCGCTCCCTTCGAGGTGGTCTTGCATTGGCCGCACGTCCGTACGGTGGGGGGATGACTGCACGCCAAACGCCAAGTCCATGATTGCCGAGCGGCTGTGTTGACGACCGGTAAACTCACCGACAATCCGCCCGCCACGGAACACTAAAATCCGGTGGGATAAATTAATCACTTCCTCCAGTTCCGACGAGATAAGCAATACACCAACGCCCTGTACTGCGGTTTCCACCAGCATGCGGTGTATCTCCGCTTTGGCGCCGACATCAACGCCTCGCGTCGGTTCATCCACAATTAGCATGTGGGGTCGCGTATCCAGCCACTTCGCGAGCAATACCTTCTGTTGATTTCCTCCAGACAACGTGGCCACTATGGCGCGTCGATTTGGCGGACGAATGTCGGCTGTTCGGATCCAGCGGTCAGTCGTTTCTCCGATAAGCTTACGTGAAACAACGCCGCCCACGCGCACAAAGTGGCGCAAGGAGCCGAGTAGCATATTGTTCGCCATTGAATGGCGCAGGACTAACCCCTGACCGTGGCGGTCCTCCGGGATCATCGCCACACCCAACCGGTGCATTTGTCTGACCGCACGTGGGCGAAATGGCGGTGCCAAACCCACCGTGACAGTGCCGTGCTTAATCATTCCCGCTCCCATGGCCGCCATTGCATATTCCGATCGGCCCGCCCCGATGAGTCCGGCCAGTCCTACGATCTCACCGCGCCGGACCTGCAATGAGATGCCTTGGACTTGCGGCCCCGCGTGAAGGTCCTGGGTCGCAAAGACAATCGGAGCGTTGGGGGCAACTTCCGGTAGATCCGGAAACAAATAGGATATTTCGCGGCCTACCATGTGTCGCACTAAGGACCCTTCGTCAAATGCCCCGGCAAGGTCGGATACGACCAAGCGACCATCTCGCAAGACGCTGATCTTGTCCGCAATCGCAAAGATTTCGTCCAGGCGATGCGAAACGAAGATGATGGCGATGCCGTCAGTCGCCAGTTGTTTTAAAATGTGCAAGATGCGTTGGCTACGTTCGCCGTCCAGCGCTGCCGTCGGCTCGTCCAAGATCAGAATACGAGGATTGCGCGCCAACGCGCGAATGATTTCGAGTTCTTGTCGTTGGGCTTGGGACAGCGAACGGACCAGCATTTGAGGTTTGAGATCACTCTGAACGCGCCTGGCCAGTTCCTGAAACTCCGCGATTAGGTCGGGGCGCTGTAACCGTCCCAGACGCACCCGACCTGTTCCCAGATACACATTCTCCAGTACACTGCGGGCGGCGATGGCCGTGAGTTCCTGGCTGACGTAGGCAATGCCGGCTTTTAACGAGGATCTCGGATTGCCATGGGCCAACTCTGAACCTAAAACCCGCACGCCACCGTGATCGGGGCGGACAAATCCCGCTGCGACACGCAGCAGCGTCGATTTGCCCGCCCCGTTCTCACCCACCAGTGCGTGGATTTCACCTGCACGAATCGACAGGCTGACGTTGCTCAGCACTTCCGTGGCCGCATAACGCTTGGTCACGTGGCGTATTTCCAAGATGTATGGATCGAGACCATTAGCCGCGTCACTACCCAGGTCGGTCACAGAGGCACCTCCTTAGCTTAGTTCCTTGTTAATCCTGATACTGACCCTGAATACCTTTAAGGTCCTTCTTGGTCCCCATCACTGGAAACACGTTGGCCGCATTGGTTGCCATGGGAACCTTCTTGCCACGTTCGTGTTCGATGCCATACTTGGTTGCATCAAAGCCCTCGGTCGTTTCAGGGATGTAATACGTGGCGTACCACTTCCCGGAATGCACGGCGTCCACGGCCTGAATCGAACCTCCGTTACCAACCAGTTTAATTTTGCCCAGGAGATGGTCATGTTGCAAAACGATCTGAACACCTTCAATCGCCTGCGACGACCCGATAATCACGTTTACGTTAGGGTGGGCCTGCAGCAAGTCCTGACCGACGGTCATGCCTTGGCTCTGTGTATATCCGCCGACGTAGCTTCCCATCACGTGGACGTGCGGGTCGGTGTGTAATTCCCCGAGAACGGCCTTCGTTCGAGCGTTGTCCAAAGGCAACGACGGATCACCCTGCAAATAGGCTACATTGCAGGCGTTGAGGTGCCCGCAGGCGCCAATACCCAGTTTCCCCAACATTTTGCCGTTGTGGGTGGGAACATCAATAAATGAAATAATGCCCGGCACCTGAGGCTTATCCGTGTTGTAATGGGTTCCAATCGGCGTAAACTCAGCTACTACGGTAATACCTTCTTTAACGGCCCTTTGCACCTCGGGCACTACGGCGGCTCCATCGTTAGCCTGGACCACCCAGACGTTGTACTTCTTGGAGACGAGGGCGTCCTTCATTTGCTGGACTTGGGTTGTAGCGCTGAAGTTTCCATTTAAGAACTGTGCCGAAGCATGGAGTTGCTTAGAGGCTTTTTGCACCCCGGCCCATGCGGCTTGGGCAAACGAGTTGGCACTGGAGAATCCGAAAAACCCCACCGAGATCGACTTGGCCTTGGTCGCATTGGCCGACGGGGTATGACCACATGCGGCCGCCCCCGCCACAAGTGCGACCATCATGGCACCACCAGCCAACCGACGACCCGCTTTGTTCCACGTCATAGACTTGTGTCCCCCTTATTTCTCAGGTTTATTTTAATGGGCGTGATACCCATAACTCTCTTGGGCGTGCGCTTTGCTCACGTAGCCATCGGCAATATCGGTGCGCACCGCCTCGGGATTACGGTCGCGGGGATTGCCATATCCGCCCCCGCCCCCGGTTCGGGTTGTTACGATGTCACCCCGCTGAATCGGATAGCCCGATACCTTCAGCATCCGGCGCTCATGGGTGGTGCCCTCGTTGACGATGACTTCGGGCGCCATGCCTGACTGCCCGCCGAATAGCCCCCATGCTGGCGTTTCAGCCCGCTCGAACCACAGGGTCAGTTTGGCCTTGTCGGTCTCCAACTCATAAACGCGCTCAACGCCGGTACCGCCTCGCCATTGTCCCGGTCCACCCGAGTCTTGCCGGATGCCGTATCGATGAACGTAGACGGCATATCGGGCCTCCTCCACTTCAATCGGAACATCTTTGAGCGCCCCGTTGACATTGTTGATGAGAGCATCTTGCCCGTCATGGCCACGCCAGCCACCCCAACCGCCTACGGTGGGCTCATACAACAAAAACGGCTCGCCACTCCGGGGATCAACCCCTTCGATTCCAATTACCATCGAGTCGCCATAGTGCGCGCCTGCTGCCCGATCGGGTACTACGTCCGCGAGCGCCGTGACCACTAAATCAATCAAAAGCCCCAAGGGTGTGAAGTACCACTCACACGGGGCTGGTTCTTCGGCGGCCAACAATGAACCGGGCCGCACATCGACCGTCAACGGACGGAATGCTCCTCCATCCACGGGAAGCTCCGGGCTAATGAGCAACTTATACGCGACACGCGCCGCGCTCACCGCCTGAGGTGCCCCGCAGTTGACGGGTCCTCCGGCCATGTCGTCGGTGTCAGTCAGGTCAATGCGCATCCTATCTCCGTCAATGACGACCTTGACCCGCACCCAGACGGGATTTTTGTTGACCCCGTCGTTATCGATACACCCCTCCGCCTGAAAGATCCCGTCGGGCAAAGCCTTAACGGCCGCGCGCTCCATACGCTCAGTCTGATTGAAAATCTCGTCGCGCGCTGCCTCGACAGTCTCTTTGCCGAAGCGTCGAACGATTTCTTCAAGACGTGCTTGACCGTTTCGCACACAGGCAATTTGTGCATAGAGGTCGCCATGAGCGGGATAGGAAAAGCGGCCATTGCGTGTCAGAACATCTACCATATCGGGGCGCTCCACGCTGCCTTCGATTACCTTGGTGGGTCCTAGCCGCAGCCCCTCTTGAAACACATCGGTGGAGTCTGTCGGTGAACCCGCATCTTTAGCGCCGACATCTAACCAATGCGCGCGACATGTCGCAAATCCGACTAACTGATCTTGAACGAAGACTGGGCCATAAACCGACATGTCGTGCAGATGGGTTCCAGCTAAATAGGGGTCATTGAGAATCCAAATGTCGCCCGGTTTCCAGCAGTCCTTTCCGTAAAAATTCTCGGTCACATCGACCACTTCTTCCAGGTTTCCGAGGAAAATAGGTAAGCCCGACGACTGACCGAAGACCCGGTGGTCGGCGTCAAGAATGGCAACGGCACAGTCTTTCATCTCGTATATGACGGGCGTGTAGGCCGACCGAATAAGCGTCACGTTCATCTCATCGGCCGCCGCATTCAGCAGTGAACGGACCACCTCCGTCGTGATGGGATCAATCCGGTTCTCGGATTTAGTAGCCATCTTCGTTCCTCCTTGTTGCGTCAAAGGCGGGTTATATCCATAGCGCCCAATTGGTCTAGTCGCAGCTCCCATCCGGGTGGTATTACCGTGGTCGCTGTGTCTTCCAACACCAAGGCAGGGCCCGAAATCCGCGTATCCGATCTGAGATATGCGCGCCGAATTACGCGCCCTGACAGCGTTTTTTGGTTAAACGTCATGTCTCGGTACTCAATTTCCCCCTGGCCCTCCGCTTCCGATTCGTAAGCCGGGGGGATTCGCCCCACTTCCCCGATGGCTGCTACCCGCAAGGCGACAAGCTCCGTTGGCGCGCCGGGGTTGTTGTGACCAAATCGGGCGAGGTGCGCACGATGAAACCGGTTGACTAATACCTCTTTAAAATCGGTACGTGTAATTTCATCGAGTGACTCAATCGCAATGGTCAGGGTGTATTCTTGACCGCGGTAGCGCATATCCGTGGAAAACCGGTGGGAGATGGCCTGTGTCGTAGCGCCTTGGGCCGCTACCGCCGCTGAGCCCTCCCGCGCCATCGTCTCCAATAGGTCGGCCATTTCCATAGGGTTAGCACGGTCAAGCGGCGTATAGAACGCTTGCGCAAAGTCCTGACGCATGTCGGTCTGAAGCATTCCCCATGCCGAGAATGCGCCCGGGTTTTTAGGCACGATGACTCGCGCAATGCCGAGTTCCTCGGCTAAAAAGCAGGCGTGCATCGGCCCGGCGCCCCCGTAAGCCAAGAGGGCATAGTCGCGAGGCTCAATCCCTTTCTCGACGGTAATTGCCCGAATGGCCTGCGCCATTTTGGTATTCACAATGCGACCGATTCCTTCGGCGAGTTGCATCGTGTCCAACCCGAGTTGGTGACCCAAGCCTTCCATCGCCTGGGAGGCCAGATTCCGGTCTAAGGATAGCGTGCCACCCGCAAACCAGTCTGGATCTATGCGGCCCAACAACAGATTCGCGTCAGTCACGGTCGGTTCCAGGCCACCGCGGGCGTAGCAGGCCGGGCCCGGCTCCGCTCCTGCGCTACGCGGGCCTACCCGAAGACCACCAGCCTCTTCATAGGCTACCGATCCACCCCCCGCGCCGACCGTGTGAATTTTTACAACGGGCAAGAGGATTGGGAACCCTTCGAGGTAGGTTTCGGTCTCGATGTCAGGGCTTTGGTTCATCACCAAGCTAACATCGAAGCTTGTCCCGCCCATGTCAATGCATATGAGGTTTTGCAGCCCGTTGTCCCGTGCGAGTGAGACGCCTCCCATCGTGCCACCGACAGGCCCAGACAGCAACGTCTGCAAACTCGAATTCGTGGCAGCAGCGGCCGAAATGATGCCCCCGTTGGACTGCATAATATGCAATGGCGCCACGACGTTCTGACGATGAAGCTCGGCCGTCAGTCGATTGAGATACCGCTGGACGGAGGGAGCAATATAGGCGTCGATGACGGATGAGGAGGTGCGTTCATACTCTCGCCATTCATTGGCAATCTGATGAGATAAGGTAACAGGAAAGTGTTCACCTAACTCGTCTTGCAATATTTCTGCGGCGCGCAGTTCATGCACAGGATTCACGTAACTGAACAAAAACGCGATGGCCACGGCCCCGAACCCCTCTTCACGCACTCGGCGTGCTGCAATCCGCACACCGGCCTCGTCAAGCGCTATGCGGATGCCGCCTTGCGCATTCAAGCGCTCGCGAATCTCGACGATGTCACGGCGGCGCACCAGCGGTTCCGGCTTTCGGTAATGCAGTTGATATAGGTCGCGTCGGTCGCCGCGCGCAATGTAATACACATCGCCGGCACCCTCGCTGGCTAACAAGAGAACTTTTTCGCCCCGGCGCTCCAAAAACGCGTTGAGTCCCTGAGTCGTCCCGTGGACGAGAAAATCAATTGTTTCCGGATTTTCGACGACGCGGGACAATCCTGCCAGGATGCCTTGCGTCAAATCGCGCGGGGTCGTGGATGCTTTCCCCACAGCGATTCGTCCAGTCTCTTGGTTAATAGCGACGACGTCCGTAAACGTACCGCCAATATCGGCGGAGACTCGATACTTGTTCACGAGTGTATCCTCCCTCGGATCTGCCCCCACGCTACTCACCATCAACCGGTGGATGACCTAGGGTGAGATCTCCTAAACTCTCATGCACCATAGGTTGCGAAAGCACCCACACAGCTTCTGCCGTTTCGTCGGTGTCGTTTCGCAACGCATGCGATACGGATGAAATTACATGAATGGAGTCACCCGGCCGCAAGATGTGCTCATGCCCCTCTACGATATACACCAGTTCACCTTTGATGACCCAAGCAAATTCCTCGCCCTTGTGGCGATAGGGGATTTCGGCATGGGTTGTCGGCTTGACAGACACCAACAGTGGTTCCAAAGTACGCCCCTCAATATGCGCGGATAGGAATCGGTATTCTCTATCGCCAATCGCGATGGGGATGAGGTTGCGTGCAAAGTTTCGGGTGACCTCCATTTTTTCGTGAGGCATAGTCCGCGTACGGGTTCTGGGCAGTAATTCTTCAATATCGACATTCAGCGCGGTAGCGACGTTAAACACCGAGGTTAGGGCTAGTGTGGACAACCCGCGCTCCACCATGGAAAGAAAGCTCGCCGACAGTCCGGACGCAACGGATAAATCCTGTAACGACAAACCCTGCTGACGGCGTAAGGACCGGATGGTCTTTCCCATTTGCATCAGTTGTTGATCGGGATCCATTGGCGAGGTAGTTGTCATATTACTTTTAGCGATTGGATGGGACCTCCTTTTCGGGTGGATCATTTACTCTCACAAATATATTCAGTATACTGCACGTTATTTGTCAAGAGCGAAAAATTTTCACGGGTTTTAGCCTCCATTCGGTGGCTGCGGCGATCGGGGATAAGGCGACCTATCAGAGCCTGAGCATCGGAGGGACGTGCAAGATGCTGATGAAGGTTGCTGAACTGAACTACCATGACATTCCCAATAGCACGACTTACGGGCTGCGCAGGAGTGTCAGGACCCCTACTCACGACTGCGACTGCTTGACCGGGGTGGCATCCCGACGAACTGCCGCCGAGCCCAACGTCGGCAAACATTTGTTGATAATAGCTGAGGATTTGACACCGATGGCTGGGGAGTAATAGAGAGTTCGGGATGGTTGTGGCCCACACGTCATTCCTAAAAACGTTGTGAGGTGCGGGTTTCCCGAGTAGTACCGGAGCAATAAACACAGGAAAGGGGTGTGTCTAATGGACCGCTATTGGATGGTTCTGTAAGAGGTTTTCGATCTCCCTGCCCTGGCTTAAAAGCGAGACTTCCTGTATTCATTTGTAACGAAACTCGGCAAGAGATTGAGTGGAAGCGTCTAAACCAAACGATTGGGTCCGTGGAATCATGGCGGGCAGGTTTTGGTAAGGGTTGCGAATTGTCTCTACAACGAGGCAGACCAGGCGAGGGTTGACGAATTACAAGTGCTGTAGCCGGAGACGTCGCAGGCTGTGCTTCGAATCATTGACCGACGATATTTGTAGAGTCGGGCTGCCCCTGCTGGCTTGGACATCATACGAAGAGGGAAAGGAGGTCGTCTAAGTGCCGCGGCCAACCCCGAACTTGTTTAGTGATCTGAAATCCGTGGAGACCATCTGCCGCCAATGCGGTGTGGTCCGCTCACGGATTCAAGTGACATTGATGTCCTCTGTAAGTTGGGACCTCAATCGCGGATTTCGAGTTTAATGCACTGGATTTACCTCAAACAGGCGTTGGAAGACGTCTGGGGCCGGCCGGTTGTCCTCGTAGAACCGCATTTGTTGGATGAGCCCATCCACGATGATGTGCTAGGGGGGAGTGCATAATCTATGCCGCGACATCGTGACGCATTATATATTCGACATATCCGCGAAGCCACCCACAAGATTATTGCGGCGCGGTTTCGGGGCGTTACCCGAGAGGCCTTCGATGAGGATGATGACAAGCAGGACGGGGTGATCCGTCAGTTCGAGATTGTTGGCGAGGCGGAGTCTGGGCACGCGCCGACTTCCGCCCGGCACATCCCGAGATTGACTGGAGTGGTCTCAAGGACCTGCGGAACGTCTTGATTCACGGATACACCAATGTCAACTTGGATTTAGTCTGGGAACAGGTGCGGAGGGATGTGCCCCAACACGATGAACAGATTTCTTGCGCTGCAGCGCACTCTGAACGAGGAACAAGAACCGGAATGGGGTTTACACCAGTAGCATCGGCAAGGAAAGGCAGGCGAGCAGATCACCCCGGGCCTTTTGAACGGGTTGCGGAACGCAATGGATTCTTGTCGAATCGAAGTCGAAGAACTCCTCCGAATCTTTGGAGGAGGTGCAATTGCAGAGTGATAAAAGTCGAATCCATCACCATGAAGGAAGTGCTGGGAAGCCGTGAGCTAACCCTGGATTTTGAACATGAGAAGACTATTGCCATTTCTGGGCCGAATGGCTCCGGAAAAAGTGGAGTCGTGGACGCCCTTGAATTCTGCCTTACCGGTGAAATATCTAGACTGCAAGGTACAGGCACCAAAGGTCTTACTGTTCAGCGCCACGGTCCGCACGTCGAGTTTCAGAACCGTCCTAGTAGCGCAGAGGTGACTATGTGTGTCCGCTTTTTGGAACTGGGAAAAACCGCCGTCACTTCGAGAAACATGAGTAATGCCCCCAAAGCCAAAATTTACCCCGACGACCAATATGCCCGTTCACGACAGTGCCTGACAACAGTACACATACTCTTGACCAAACGCCCCCAGATATGCTTTACCTAGTGAATTACCGGCATTCGGGGGCGAATGCGCGCCAGCGGACATCCTGGTATGATTTTGGGAAGACGGTATAAACTCCGGAGGATTTTATGGGGCCCACTCAAGGCCGACTTGTCGAAGCGGTATGCGTCGTTGTGGCAGAACAGCTGCTGGCGTCTAATGGTACTCGGCCGGGACTGCCGAACTACGAGATCCCCAGTGTATCCGCCGTGGCGCCGCATTGGGGTGGGCGAGTTGTCCACTCCACAGTATTCTTAACGGTTTCTCCAGTGCTTAAGGAATATTTGGGGGCGAATATGCATTAAGCCATGGGGCGGCAGGTTGTTTGGCTCCGTCGAGGGATGAGCCGTGCCGCGGTGTGTCGAAGAGATCGCATAGACAGGCGACGAAGAGGGCTGTCATAATGGTGCCAGGGGGTGCTCCGTATGCAATGGTCGGAGGTTCGGACGCTCTATCCGGATCAATTTGTCTACCTTGAGGACCTCAGCTCACACGTGGAGGACGGTCAGTTGCACGTCGAGGAAGTGGCGATTATCCGGCCTCTCGCGAACGCTCGCGAGACATGGGACGCCTTCAAATCAGCCCATGATCGGCGATTCATTTACCATACCTCGCGGGAGCAGATTGTGATGGATGTCGTCACGAAGCCCCTGATACGGGGGCTGGAGCCGTGAAGCTCACCCTGGTTCAGGGCCTGTTGGTGACGACGGTGACCATTCGCCACCGCGATCGCTGTACGGTGGTCGAGAACATGGTCGTCGACACCGGTTCCGTTCATACGTGGGTCAATGTCAACGCCGTCGAGGGCGAATTGGATCTCACGGCTGACGGGGCCGACGAAATTGTGACGGCCTTTGGCATCGGGGGCCGCGACGTGGCTCTGCGCAAGACGATTGATGAGATTACGTTTGATAGTTTTCATGCTCGCGCATTTTCGATCGATGTCGGGAGTCTTGGTCCCGGACTCGATGGATTGATCGGTCTGGATCTCCTTCGGGCCGGCCAGTTCCTCTTGGACTGTGATGCCCTCGAACTCCGAAGGGCGGAACATTCGTAGTCTTACCTGCAGGTTGAGGTTTGCCTCGTATCTCCAGTTTACCCTACAGCCATCTTCACCGGATTTTCGGCGCGTCAATAATATCCATCGTAAATCATCAACTCTCGGGGGCGAGAATTACTTAGCAGAATGTTTGCTACTATTATGGCAGAGAGCCATCGGAATGCGATTCACGGAAGTCGACTTGCCTAGCACAATCGGCTGGATAGCGACGACGCGCGTTTTCCGTTTATCAGGAGGATGACAGACATGTATCGATTAGGCATCCTGGCGGGCATGGTCCCGCGGTCAACGACACCGTTTCTGGAGGCCGTCTTGGACGGGTGTGAACGGCAATACGGGGCGGAATACGATATGGACTATCCGCATATGGTGGTCTATTCTTTACCGACGCCGTTTTACCTCGATCGCCCCATGGTCAAGCACGATATGCTCGAAGCCCTGGAACTGGGTCTGAACACGCTCACCCGGTCAGAATGTGCGGTGATTGCGGTGCCGTGCAATTCCGTGCACGCCTATTGACATCATCCTAGGGCAGATTACCGGCTATCCGTTCTACAATACGTCCGAGTACACGTTGGGCTCGCTGGGTGGAACCAAGACGCGCCAGAACCTGCAGGACTACGTGGCCCAATTTTCAGACAACGCGCGGATTATTTTTGAACCATTTGACTTGACGAATACCATCATCCGGCTCGACAAGACCGGATTACTCTTCAAAATCTGCGCCAACTTTGCGGGAATCGATCTGCACCCCGACGTGGTGTCCGACCGGCCCATGAGCAACCTCTACGAGCACCTCATTCGTCGGTTTGGCGCCGAGGTCAATGAAGGGGCGGAAGACTTCATGACGCCGCGGGACGTCGGGCACCTTGCCACTGCCCTGTTGCTGGACCCCGCCGACGCGCTGTTTGCCTCGAATCCCGGCCTCATTCGCACGTTGTACGATCCGGCGTGCGGCACCGACGGGTTTTTGACAGGCGCGATGGACCATGTGGCCGATTATGGCCATCGTCTCCAAGTGCCACCTGTGCTGGTTCCCTATGGACAGGAACTAGAGCCAGAAACCCATGCGGTTTGCCTGGCTGGCATGTTGCTGCGTACCCTCGAATCCGATCCCGGCCGTGATCTTTCGCAGAATATTAAACTCGGCAGCGCGCTCTCGGATGACCAATTTCCCGGCGACCGATTTCACTCGGACCTGTCCAATCCCCCGTTCGGGAAGAAATGGGAGAAGGATCACGACGCGGTGACGACGGAGCACAAGGAAAAGCAGTATGCCGGGCGGTTCGGCCCAGGGCTTCCGCGCATTAATGACGGATCCATGCTGTTCTTGCTGCACCTGGTCAGCAAGCTGGAGCGGCCGGAAAATGGCGGCGGGCGGGCGGCGATCGTCTTGTCGGGCTCCCCGTTGTTCAATGGCGGGGCCGGATCCGGGGAATCCGAGATTCGGCGTTGGCTCCTGGAAAACGATCGGGTCGAAGCCATTGTGGCGCTCCCCACGGAAATTTTCTTCCGGACGGGGATTGGTACCTATTTGTGGATTCTCTCGAACAAGAAGCCCGACCATCGGCGGGGAATGGTCCAATTCATCAATGCCGCGGGCCTGGTTGGTGAGGCTAACTTATTTTGTCATTAGTTTGACTAATTAAGTTGTCATCATGGCTTCTGTGTTCCGCAGTCTCAGTTTGAGATTTTGGGAGAATGGTCGGAACAGCCTGCGCCTTCCTAGTCGCATTCGCGGTTGCCGTAGGCTGCGGACTTCAGCCGTTCGGCGATGAAGTCGAAGACCGGCGCACCCAATGCTACATCGGGCAGATGAATGCGGTGCGGCAGCGCTTCAAGGACCATCTGACCCAAAAAGCGTTTTGGTCCCGAGCACTGGTTGCCGTCTCCCGTACCAACACCAAAACCGATACACACGCGCGATACTCAGAGTGGAAGTCCATTCAACAAGGGCACGAGGCAGGCCGGTATGCGCTAGAGAATGGCAATGCGGGATCGCGCCCGCAATACCCCGGCTCCGCTCCATGCGGAATGCGAGGAGATCTTCGACACCATCAGCACCTTGCTGGCTCCGCTCTTTCAACCCTTAGTGGCGGCCGCTCCTAAATCCACCGACCTCATGGTGCATTGTCATGCACGCGGTGCGGAAGCCCAAGGTGTTTACGGGTCGGACGGCCCCACGGTCTTTCAAGGGTCGACCTGCGCTCCGGAACCGACCCAGAAAGCCACGTCGGACGCGCTGTGTGTGCGCCGTCAGCGCCTCATAGAGGACGGGACGTTGGTTGCGGTCGATGGCATCACCGAATTTACCCGAGATACCCTGTTGAAGACGCCAACCGGCATGGCCATGGCTGAGGCTGCCGGACGCAGCGTGGACACGGTGGAGGACAACACGTGAACCACTATCTGCGTTATCCGAAATACAAGGACTCTGGTGTGGAGTGGCTGGAGCAGGTTCCAGGGCATTGGGAGATTGCACGGATTAAACGAGTGGCATCCCTGCGTACTGAGTGATGTACTAATGTTCCCGAAGGTTGGCAATGCGTTGGGTTGGAGGATGTTGAGCCAAGAACAGGTCGCTTCCATCCAACCGACAGCAACTCTCGCCGAAAGGAAGACTCAGCCGTCGGCGTATTCAGACCGAGTGATGCCTTATATGAAAAGCTTCGTCCGTACTTAAAAAAGACGATCGTTGGCGATTCAGCCGGTGTATGCTCAACCGAATTTCTTGTTTTACAACCCAAATCGGTTATGGCTCAGTGACTCCACCATTGGTTGCTGACCACTGAAGTCACACAACAGATTGAAGCCAATTGCGAAGGCACCAAGACGCCCCGAGCGGATTAGGAGCACGTTGGCTCCATCCCTGTGCCATACACAAGTCTATCGGTCGTGCCGTCTGCCACAATTCCAACCAACGGGGGACTGCAAACGGTCGAGTACGGACCGCACATTCCAACCTTGGTCGAGCCCTTTAATCGACACGCTTTACGGGAAACGGATTGGATCACTGGCATGCTATCCTAACCGAGGCCGCCGATAAAATGACTCATACTTTTCATACAAGGCTATGCCGTAAAGTGCCCCCATTCGGGGATCGACGACCAAAGAGCGGATCTGCGCGCTGGGCTCAAGAGGTCTTTTGCAAGGGTTGACTCCCATTGACGTGCAGCGCATCGGTCAGCATCCGGCCTTTAAGTAAAAGACCGATAATGCCGACGAGAAGAATGCCTCCGGAGACAAAGAATGGGATGGTCAGTCCCCAATGCTGACCGATGAGCCCGGAGAATAGCGGGGCTAATGCCGCGCCTGACCAGCGAAGAAAGTTGTAGGCCCCTGATGAAATGGAGCGCGAATAGGGCGACACTTCCATAGCCAAGGTGGTAAAGAGTGCATTGGCAATCCCGAAAAAAAATCCGGTAATGACGATGATATATAAAAGACGATGACCGGGCATCAATCCGGCCAGGAGGAACAATACGACGATAAGGGACATGTTAACCGTGAGAATCGTCACGGGCTTTATCCGTCGCACCAGCCAATTTACCACTAGGACTGACGACACCGCTACCAAAAGTCCCCAAAAGAAGTAGGTGATCCCGAGTGACACGGCATTTAACCTCCCCAGGGTTAAGGGCGAATACGCCAGGATCGTGAAAAAGGCATAGCTATATGTCAGACCAATTAGGGCATTGGTCAAGACAGCCCGATTTCTCAACGCGCTGAGAATGTCCCGAGCAGTTCGGGGGGCTTCTTTGCGGGTTGGCTCTCTAACAAATTTCCAGGTGGCGACAAAGGCAATCGCCATCAAAGTCGCGGTGCCAAAAAACGGATCGCGCCAATGGATGCTGCCTAGTGCTCCCCCAAGCAATGGCCCGGATGCGATGCCGAGCCCCAACGCGGCTTCGTAGAGCGTAATCGCCGGACCCATGCCACCGGTCGAGAATCCGACAATGATGGAGAGCGCGGTGGACGTAAAAAATGCATTGCCGAGGCCCCATCCCCCGCGAACTCCGGCCAAAAAGCCAATCGAGGGCGAAAGACCCGAAAGCGTGGCGAACACCACCACCATGCCAAGACCCAAGAGCATGGTCTTCTTTCCGCCAAGGCGCGTCCCCAGCACCCCGGAAACGAGCATGGCGATCGCCATCACGGCGATGTAGCTGGTAAACAGCCACTCGACCTGAGACGGTGTGGCGCCCATCGAGCGGCCAATGAGCGGTAGAATCGGATCCACCACGCCGATACCCATGAATGCCACGAAAGTCGCAAAGGCGGTCGCCCAAACGGCAGGGGGAAAGTGTTTAAGCATTGAGTCCTCCTAAGGTGTAATCCATTGTATCATACAACTAGTTATTCAAAACGCCAATGCCCTGGTGTGAAGTCTGATGGATTCCAGCGGCTTGATTTTGCCTAAGCTGTCCCATTCATAGTGATCTCCAGGCAACCGCACGTGTCCGCATCGGCGCACCCGGAGAACTCTTCATGGTGGTGCAGATCCCGCGCGCATTATCGGGTGGGAAGAGGGTGGCACAGATTAATTTGAACGCGCCGACTGGTAGTAAATGGATTATGTTCCATCCTTGTCACCGAGGCGTCTTATGATGATTGATGCACACACAAAATTGCCCCGGGGGAATTCGAGGGCTTTAATCGCACACGTAAATAGGACGCCCGGAACACGGAGAAGACGCCTTAAATGCCCA
>JAJZXX010000106.1 GCA_021806205.1 Bacillota bacterium
TCCGCATAAATCGCCCCAATGGAATGGAGAAAAAGTGGCGGTTTTCAAGGGTTAGTGGGATGATCGGCCTCTAAAAACCCCGTATTGTGTGGGTGCGAAACTCAAGTTCATACCGAATACGAAAACGGATGCCCTAGCGTATTTTGGGGTGACTTCCGGTTGACACCATAAGAGACGTGGACCTGCAACCCATCCGCAGAAATCGTTTCAGAGATGTGGCGGACGGAATCACGCGCGCCGGTAAATTTCATGGGTACCTAGCGTCGAAATTCGCGATGCCATTTAATTTCATCATGTCGCGGGCCGATCCCCGATTAGAAATTCAGCGTGTTTTCGAAACCATGCACACGCTGCGTCACATCTTGCGGCGACAGCACACGCGGATGTGACTGGTGGCTTTTCAACACACACATCTTCATAAGATACCTCAGGTTATAGGGACAGCAATCCACTGGCTTACCGGAGGTAAGTTGGCACACTCAGAGATATCGACGCGAAAATTCACTTCCTCAATGCTGACGATTTCCGTGTCCGGCATCGGCCAATGAACTTGGTCGGCCAAGGGGCCGGGAGAATCTCCGTCATGGACTAGGAGTTGATTTGCCTGACCTTATCCCGCATAAGGATGCGGCGCATGCCGGACACAGGCTACGAGGAGGGGTTTGGCATACCGCGTATAGAAAAACTGCCGGTACCGGTAGGTAAACTCCTTCCTCTCAATAGAGTTGAGGGTGGGAGCTATATGTTTTTAGAAATCCCAGAACCATGATCTGGAGGGATGGTTAGAGTCCGAGCTTTTGACAATAGATTGCCGTTGTGTGAAAAGCTGGCTAGTCTATGGCCATCTGCTCTACTTGCGATAAAACGATCTCCAGATCACCCGGTAGATCCCTAGGTACCGGGGTAATCGGTTCCATCCAGGAATCCATGGGGTCAACGCCAGAGTTAGCCAGAAGAGCAACCCTAGACTCAAAGCCAGGGCATCAGACGCTCGTGCCGCGGCAACAAACGGCCACTGGTAAATCCATGTGGGAATCGTCATCCACCAAGCTCCGGGGTATCCATTAATGGCGGGATGGATCAATCCCCAGTTTGGTCCCGCCATGGCTTGGGTCGCAGGGTTGGTCTGAAGTGGTGCCCCTTGTAAGAACAGCAAATAGTTTTGGTTATTAAATCGCGTAATCACCGCAGGATTTCGAATGAGTGCCCCGGACATCAGGCCGCTTTGGGCCAAATGCAGTGTGTCATTCAACAACGCGGGTACCGGGCCAAATTTTCCCTTAGAGGTTAGTACGGATCCATGCACATAAGTGCCTTTGGATAGAGCTGGGCCGTAGGATGACTCCCAGCCGGATCGACGGCGGGCATCGGCAGTCTCAAAGCGTGTGAGAGTTCCTTTAACCGACGGATTAATTTCACTGGCCATGCCCACCGGCTTAAGGATAAAGTCGGATTGCGCATTAATCGGATGAATAATGCCGACCTGTCTTTGCAAGGGACTTTCGACGCTGCCTTGTCCATGGTTGTAAGGCGGCCCATAGTTCGCAATATCTCCTGTGCCATCCAGGGCGCGTAATGCCATCAGCTCAAAAGAAACCGGATGCATGGTGGCATACTCTTTGATGGTTAACGGCGGCTTTTCCGGAAGACTAAACAGCAGCGATGCCAGGAGGACGACGGCCACGACGACCACTAACGTTGAGACTAGGTGTTTGACAAAGTCTTCGGGTACCAACGCATAGTCCCGTGTCACGTCTGCTGGTGCGCTCATGAGTGGCCTTTTCTTGGGGGGGATGGGGCTTTGGTGTCTGGATAGGGCGGAACGACGCCCTTCAGTCGCACCAACGTGATATGAAGCCCAATCAGGACGGAGAGTGTAAGCGGCAACACCGCGACATGCAGCCCCAGCATCTGCCCGGCGTTGGTGAGATTGACCCAGGCCAGCCCCATCGCATTTAGTCCATCTTTGGCCTGAACGGCATTCCATTGGGAGTACAAATCCCCATTGATGAGAAAACCCGTGAACGCGGTCGGAATTGCGACAAGGAAGGCAGCCGCCCCGAGCAACCAGGTCAGTCTGCGGCCGCCTCGCCAAGCTCCTGTCAAAAAGACCCGCCAGAGATGGAGCATCATGAAGAAGAAGAATGCTTGAACAGCCCAGAAGTGGGTGGCGGCGACAAAGCGCATGGCCGGATTATGCGACCAGGCTGCTGGACCGTTCATAGCGAGCAAGATGCCGGAGACAACCAGCACAACAAAGCTCGATGCGGTTAACGAACCGAGCATATACATGAATCCTTTGGCGTATTCCGGCATCTCAGTCGGCAGCCAGGTATCCACTGCCAACACCTGACTCAACATCCGTCTGGATGCGCTAGTCCAGTTCGACAGAAATCTTCACTCCTCATGCCCGCCATGGTGTGGTCGACGCGATGGCACCAGCATGCCGACGATAAAGGTTAGTACCATGAGTCCTTCTACGATGAAGTTACCGGAACCAGGCGCCACGCCATCACCCTCTCGGACATTTTTAATCGCGCTTGTTCATCCGTTGGAGCACTCAATGTGCCAGTCGCCGATTAGACTCCTCTTGCTCGACACTCATGACGTCCCGTGCTTGCCCACCACGATCTATTGTGTCCCTGTAATCCCGATTTCAACCAAGTTTTCTACCGACGGGCCGCTAAGTCTCCTAACGGCATTTCGCGGCGGAGCAACACTGGACGATCGGCGCTGCGCCGACCGACGGGGCCAGTAAACTCAACGAAAAGCGTCGGGGACTGCCTCGGTTTTTGGTATTGGCCTAACAGCATCGAGCCGGGAGCGTCTTCGTGAAACCTCGGTCCGATTAACACGGTTCGGCTTGGGCTATCTCCAAACCTTTGTGCGCATCGTCGTGATGGAGGGTCTGGGGAAGGACACTCCGCAGGAACTGGGGAAGGACGTGCCGTCGTTCTCGCCCCGCATTTACGGCAAACGCGGGAAAAAGAGCTGGGTTAGGCGAAAGGCCCCGTAAGCCCAGGAAGGAGCCTTCGAATGAAAACGACCATTTTTGGCATCCTGCTCGTGGTCACGCCCGGGCAAGGCACGCTCCTTTGCCGCCTGATGCGCAAATATGAGTTTATGCTGCCGAACCGCCAATGCGACAGTCTTTCCGACGGGGTGCCTGGGAACAACATCTGTTGGGCGAAACGATGTTGCCATTGTGATAGGACAAAGCTGCCGTGTAGGAGGGCCCAAGACTTAGTCTGAGCCCGCCATCACGCCATGCAAGGCGGGCCAAGCGGAAAAAATACGTGAACCGTTGACGGTCCAGGGTTCTTCGCTTCCCATCCGCGCCGCATTGCGGTGCAATCGCGCCGACTTACCGCGCAAGAAAAGCGCGGGACATTTTATTCCCAGGATGTGCAGATGCGACCTTTGCCATCAAAGTCCGGTGGTTGGATCGATTCAAGTCAACGGGCGTGGCGGGAAGAATGGGGCGAGAGCCGAAATGGTCGACTGTCAGCGCGGGGACCGAACTAAAACAGGGCAATCCCCATCTGCCCGGTTTAGGCAGAATCGAACAGAACTGGTGTGAGCGGTTGTCGGATGCGACGTTCACCTTTTTTCGCGAAGCGGTTGGGGGTTCCCGAAACGAGCCCCCTGGGGTGTTGCCGGCAGATTTCAGATGAACCTGCACCATATCGAACAAAATGGCCCTTACAGGCGCACGCACTCCTCAAAACCTAAGGTCGGCTCGACCATCACGGCAGAGAACGCATGCCGCTCACCATCCGTTTTTTGGAGACCAACGACTGGGAACGACCGTACGGGGTCTCTTCCTCAAAAGCGGGGGTGAGTGCCCCGTTTGTAAAGACGGTTTCGGCCACGCGTTCCCCGAATGGCTGCTGGGCCACTCGTCGGTCGGCGGGACGCCACGACTTCTCGAATCAAGGTTCCTGGCCCCCCATTGGGTATTGCCATCTCACGCATTCCGGCGTGATCACAACTTTTAGCTGGGCCTTCTGACGGGGCCTATTTGGAAACGGGAAGCACCACGTTTTGCCGGGACGGAGGTCGACCGTCGTCCCGGCACTGACCGTGTCTTGGTTCGTACTGCGCGGACGTTGCAGGGCTTGCGCCGCAAGCAACCGACCGATAATGCGGCTCCGCACGAACGGTTTGCCTGGCCCAATCTGGCCGTTGCAACTATGCCGGCGCCAATGTGGGATTTTGTCGCAGCATCGCGCGATTCCATGCGTCTAAATAGGCCTTGATACCCGAAAGTACGACATCGGAATCGGTGCCGCGGCCGATAAAAATCTCATTGTCAATCTCCATACGAACGGACACGCGAGCCTGGGCATCGATCCCCTCGGTAACGGATTGCAAGGAAAACTCCAAAAGCCGCGGTTTTTTCCCCACTAACTGATCGATTGCAGAGTAAGCTGCATCCACCGGTCCTGAACCGGTAGCCTCGGCGGCCGCTTCCCGACGGTCAGGGAAACGCAGCGTGACAACCGCGTGGGGGGTGCGATTGGTACCCAGGGAGACCTGTACACCCAAGAGTTCGTAACCCCGATCCTCCGGCGTGCGTTCCTGCTCAGCCAGTAAAGCCAGTAAGTCTTCGTCATACACTTCTTTCTTGCGGTCAGCCAATTCCAAAAACTGCCGGTGAAACTGCTCGAGCCGGGTGTCGTCCATCTCCCTGCCGAGATCTCTAAGCCGCGCCGAGACCGCGTGGCGGCCGCTACGCGCGGTGAGGATAATACGCGATTGGGCGATGCCAACGGTACGAGGGTCTATAATTTCATAGGTTTGACGGTTCTTTAAGACCCCATCCTGGTGGATACCCGACGAATGGGCGAAAGCGTTGGAACCCACAATGGCTTTGTTGGGTTGCACCCAAATCCCGGTCAGGCTACTGACTAAGCGACTTGTCCGAGCAATTTCCTCGGTGCGAATGTGCGTCGCCGCGCCGTAGAACTCGGGCTTGACTTTAAGAGCCATGACCACCTCTTCTAAAGCGGTGTTTCCGGCTCGTTCACCGAGACCGTTGATGGTTACTTCAATCCGTCGAGCGCCGTTTTTTATGGCGGACAAGGTGTTGGCCGTGGCCATGCCCAAGTCATTGTGGCAGTGCACAGACAGAATGACCCGGTCAATATTGGGGATCTCATTTTTCATGCTGCGGATAATCCGCCCAAACTCTTCGGGATCGCAGTAACCGGTGGTGTCGGGGATGTTGACAACCGTCGCCCCGGCTTCTATCACCGCGGTTACGGTCTTTTTCAAGTATTCTAGGTCGGCTCGTCCGGCGTCCTCCGTCGAATATTCAATGGAGGAGGTATATTTTTTTGCATAACGAACCGCCTCGACCCCCATGGCTAAAATGTCCTCGCGGGAGCGTTGGAACTTGCCGTGCAGATGAATATCCGAGACGCCCAGAACGATATGAATTTGCGGGGACTCTGCTTCCCGGATCGCTTCCCAGACTGCGTCAATATCCGACGGCATGGCCCGCGCTAAGGCCGTGACGCCAGTGTCCCGAACTTCACGGGCGATAGCTCTGACCGCTTCAAAATCGCCGGGCGAGGAGGCCGGGAACCCCGCCTCGATCACATCAACCCCGAGCACTGCCAATTGCCGGGCGATTTCCAGTTTTTCGGCCCCGGTCAGTTTAGCCCCCGGTATTTGCTCACCGTCCCGCAAGGTGGTGTCTAAGACATAAATGCGTTCCATTGACCTCTTCCTTTCTGGAAACAAAAAGCTGCGCTCGGGTTAGAGACGCAGTCGCGTGGTACCACTCTATTTCCCCCAACTGGGGGCACTCAAGCCCGGTAACGGCGGGTTCCCGTCCACGCCTACCTCCATACGGAATCGGGTGGATGCTCCGGGGCGAGACCCTTCAAGCCAATCACCGTCTCACACCAGTCGACGGCTCTCTGAAGACATCACTTGAGGAGACTCCCCATCGTCGCAACAAATATTGATTGCCCAATTGTATGGGATTTCTGTAAGAATAGTCAAGACGGACGACAGAGATGGACATCGATTTGATTTATCTTTTGCGCGTTGACGGAATGTGCGCTGCGTGGTATGTTGCTAGTTACAATAAAGACACAAGCGATGAGTGGGAAAAGTAGTCGTCTTGAGGCCCTTGAGCGAACCGGGGATGGTGCAAGCCCGGCGGGATAAGGACGGGGAATGGTCCCAGGAGCTGCCGCCCGAACGATGGAGTAGGCGTGGCCGGAGTCTTTCTCCGTTATCGAACAAGCCATATCGGATCGTGCGGATCCCGTATGTGTGAGTGAGGCTGAGTAGCCTAATTAGGGTGGCACCGCGGAGTAACCTTCGTCCCTTTAGTGTTGAGGGATGAGGGTTTAATTGTGGTTTGCGGAGGGGATTTGTTGGACACGACGTTAATCAGGCGCGGGGACGAAATTTGGGATGACAGTGACGGTAAGCATGTTGCCATCGTGCATCGCTATGCGGTCGATCAACTAACGCCCATCACAGCCTTTTTGCGGCTGCGGCCGTTAGGGGCGCACACTCTGTTGGAGAGTGTGGAATCGGATGACAAAATTGCTCGCTATTCATTTATCGCTATTGGCGAATGGGCCAGACTCTTGGAAGCTCAGGGCCAGGCGGTTTTGGTCAGTCCGGAAGGAACCGAGGTGAATGACGATCCTATTGTGCTGATGCGTAAGCAGCAAGCGCGTCAGCGGATCGCGGTACCGCCCGACGTCGGCCTTCCGTATTGTGGCGGAGCTGTGGGGTATTTTGGATTTGACTGGGCGCGGCGGCTGGAAAAGTTACCGCGGCGCCATGAAGAACGCGGCCCCTTGTGGGAATGGGTGTGGCCCAAGGCGGTCGTGGCCTTTGACCATCGTCGCCAGGAGGCGACCGTCATGGTGGAATGCTTACGCGAACAAATAGAGCAGGGGCGCATGCGTTTAGAAATCTTAGTGGAAGCCATGCGGCAACCGGTCATGTTGGCTGAACCGGTGATCCGGGCCGAAACTGCCATCGAGTCCACCTCGAGTGACGCCGAGTTCCAAGAGATGGTGGCGCGGGCCCAAGAGCATATCGTAGCCGGCGATATTTTCCAGGTGGTGTTGTCCCAACGGCTCTCGGCTAAAATTTCTGGCGATCCCTTTAGCTTGTATCGACGCCTTCGTCGGGTTAACCCGTCACCCTACCTCTTCTTTTTGGAGACGCCCCGGCGGACCTTGGCGGGATCGTCGCCGGAGACGCTGGTGCGGGTTGAAGGACGCACGGCTATTAACCGCCCGATTGCCGGTACCCGACCGCGTGGCCAAACCCCAGAGGAGGATCAAGCGCTTTGGGAGGAACTCCGGCATGATCCCAAAGAGAGAGCTGAACATGTGATGTTAGTCGATTTAGCCAGAAATGATTTAGGGCGTGTGGCGGAGTATGGCACGGTTACTGTCGGGGAATTTATGGTTCAGGAAATGTATTCGCATGTCATGCATCTCGTCTCAGAGGTGCGAGCTCGTCTAGCTCAGGGTGTCGACGCACTTGATGTCCTCAAGGCGTCATTTCCTGCGGGAACACTCTCGGGCGCCCCTAAAATTCGCGCTATGGAAATTATTGAGGAGTTAGAGCCCACCGCCCGGGGGGCATATGGCGGCGTTGTGGGGTATTGGTCACATCGCGGGGATTTGGATACCTGTATTACCATTCGCACAGTGGAAATCGAGCAGAATACTGCCTTCGTTCAAGCTGGCGCCGGAATTGTAGCAGATTCGGACCCAGTGTCGGAGTACCGTGAATCCATGAACAAGGCGGCGGCCGCCTTAAGGGTTCTATCCAGCGGGGAGGAAGAGTGGCTGTGATTGTGGTGGTGGACAATTATGATTCATTTACCTATAACTTGGTGCAATATCTGGGGCAGCTAACACCGGTCCGGGTGGTGCGCAACGATCAGGCGACCGTCGAAGAAATTTTGGCCATGAGACCCGGCGGCTTAGTAATTTCCCCAGGACCGGGGCGGCCCGAAGATGCCGGTGTGGCAGTACCTTTAATCCGTGCCGTTAATGGGCTCATCCCCATATTAGGAGTGTGCCTCGGCCACCAGGCGATAGCCCAAGCCTATGGGGGGATTATTATTCCCGCGCCGCAACTCATGCATGGCAAGGCTGATGAGATTTTACACCATCAAACTGGCCTGTTAGAACGTTTGCCCAATCCGTTCATGGCGGGACGGTATCACTCGCTGGCGGTGGACCTAAGCGGCGCGCCCGATTTGGTGGTCGATGCGGTGAGCCGGGATGGCACGGTCATGGCCATTTCACACCGTACCCATCCGGTGTTTGGCATCCAATTTCATCCCGAATCGGTGCTAACGCCTGACGGTATTACTCTTTTGATGGATTTTATGGAAAAGGTGACCCAAGCCAATCTGCTGAAAGGGGCGATCCAATGAATTCGGTGGTCTTGGAAAGTTTAGAGTGCCTCAGTCAAGGCCGAAGCATGACCGAAGCCAGAGCCTACGAATTGATGAACGCGATCATGCAAGGAGAGGCGACCCCCTCACAAATTGGGGGCGTGCTGATGGCACTCGCCGTCAAAGGTGAGAGCATTGACGAGCTTACAGGATTTGCCTTGGCGATGAAGCAGCAGGCTCAGCGGGTACCTCTCCAATCGCGACCGATCATGGATACTTGCGGCACGGGGGGGGACCGCTCGTTCACGTTTAATGTGTCCACTGTCTCGGCATTGGTGGTGGCGGGCGCCGGAGTGCACGTGGCCAAACATGGCAATCGGTCCGCAACCTCCAAGAGCGGCAGTGCCGACCTGTTGGAGGCTTTGGGCGTGAGTGTCCAGCATGACCCTGCGACGATAGGCACGTTGATTGACGAGGTGGGCTTTGGATTTTTATTTGCCCAAAAGGTGCATGAGTCCATGCGCTACGCTGGACCGACCCGTCGCGAACTGGGGGTGCGTACCGTGTTTAACGTGCTAGGCCCCCTGACCAATCCTTTGAGCCCGGAATATCAACTTCTGGGCGTGTTTGCAAGTTCCTGGGTCAAACCCATGGCCCAAGTGCTTTCCCGTCTTAAGGTGCAGCGTGCCATGGTAGTGCACGGCCACGGTGGATTGGATGAGGTGTCGCTCTCGGGCACCACCGAGTTCGGATGGGTGGATGGCGAGAAGGTCTCCTTTGGGCAGATCACCCCGGAGGAGTTAGGGTTGCCGACCTATCCGAAAGGCTCCTTTGTAGGCGGAGATCCGGCCATGAATGCCCGGATTTGCCGGATGATTGTGTCGGACAAAGTGGACGGACCGTTTACCGACATGGTGTTGGCTAATGCCGGTGTAGCCCTTTACATTGCGGCGCGGACCAAGACCCCCCGAGAAGGCGTGCAGTTGGCGCGCGATAGCATTCGGGAGGGGCGTGCCGAGGCGGTTCTCGAAGCGTTGATCCGCCGATCGAGCCAAATTGCTCCCGAAAGGCGGGATGCCTAGTGTTCTTAGACGCTATTGTGGCCGATGTCGATGACCGCGCTAAAAGGCTTCTCCCGGTTTCCCGATACCTTCGGGAGCGGGCCTTGGCGATGCCGCCCGGACGGTCGCTGCATCGGGCCTTAGACGGTCCTGCCCTGGCAGTCATCGCCGAGTGCAAACAAAAATCGCCCTCCAAAGGCTGGTTAACCGATGCCTATGATCCTGTCGCCCAAGCTCAGCAATATGAACGCCAAGGGGCTAACGCGATATCAGTGCTGACCGAGCCCAAGTTTTTCGCGGGTGACCTAGTCCACTTAGAGGCGGTCCGCAGCGCCGTCGACTTGCCTATATTGCGTAAGGACTTTGTCCGAGACCCGGTGCAATTATATGAAGCTCGGGCCTATGGGGCCGATGCGGTTTTGCTGATTGTGCGTATTGTCGATGGTCCACGCCTCAGCGATCTTTACCAAACGGCGGTGGGAATTGGACTCGAGGTGGTGGTCGAGATTCATTCGCCTCGGGAGGCCGAACGCGCTCTGGTACTTCGGCCGGCGATGGTTGGTGTGAATAATCGCGATTTGGATACATTTGAGACGCGGCTGGAATTTTCGCGGGACATGGCCGAGGTGGTGCCGCCAAGTCTTGTGCGAATCAGCGAGAGCGGAATCACCGCGGTGAGTGATTTGGACCAGGTGAGCGCTTGGGGATATCATGCCGTCTTGATTGGCGAGAGCCTCATGCGCGGATCGGAATTATTGACCGAGCGGACACATGACCCACGTTAAGGTGTGCGGGATAAAAAGCGCGGACATGGCACGCCAGGCGCGTTTAGCCGGAGCCGACTTTCTTGGGATTGTTATGACTGCCAGTCCTCGGCAGGTGTCTTGGGAAAGTGCGCGCGGAATTGTTGAGGCACTCCCCGATGTCCCTATCATCGCGGTGGGGATGGATGTCGATGAGAAGTGGCTTCAAGCTATTCTCGAACTTTCGGTGTGGGGTGTCCAACTCCATGGGGGTACCCCCGAAAGATGGATCGACATGGTCCACCGGGCTGGCCGCCGAGCCATTGCCACCATACTAGACGAAGCGGCCGATATTGTGCTGTTGGATAACCGCAGGCCTGGTCGCGGCGAACCCTGGGAGTGGCGCAAGCCGAAATTTTTACGCCCGATCTGGCTGGCGGGGGGACTTTCGCCCCACAATGTCCATGAGGTGGTCAGGGCCTTAGGACCCGACGGGGTGGACGTCTCAACCGGGGTCGAGCGAAACGGAGAAAAAGATCCTCAATTGATTCGCGATTTTATTCAGGAGGTGCGTCGTGTCGACAACTGAAGTACCTAATCGCCAGGGAAGGTTTGGTCCGTTTGGGGGTCAGTATGTTCCCGAAACGTTAATTCCGGCACTGGACGAGCTGGAGCTGGCCTACCGGGCTGCTCGCAAAGATCCTCACTTTCGGCGAGAACTCCATGAACTCTTGCACGAGTACGTTGGTCGGCCGACGCCGCTTCGGCTGGCACCCCGCATGAGTGAGGCCCTAAAGGTTGAGGTGTTTTTAAAAAGGGAGGACTTGAACCATACCGGTGCTCATAAGATCAACAACACCTTAGGCCAAGTCCTGCTGGCGCAAAAAATGGGAAAGACCCGAATTATTGCGGAAACCGGTGCAGGGCAGCATGGCGTCGCCACCGCAACGGCTGCGGCGTTGTTTGGGTTGAAGGCGGAGATTTACATGGGCTTGGAAGACGTCGGGCGTCAAAGTCTCAATGTATATCGGATGAAATTGTTGGGGGCCCGTGTACATGCGGTGGAGTCTGGAACGCGGACCTTAAAGGACGCGACCAATGAAGCCATTCGGGACTGGGTGACCAATGTGAGAGATACTTTCTACGTCATTGGGTCCGTGGTGGGACCCCATCCCTATCCCATGATGGTCCGGGACTTTCAGTCCGTCATCGGTATTGAAGCCCGGCGCCAAATGCTCAAGGTGGCAGGTGCCTTGCCGTCCCACATTGTCGCCTGTGTGGGAGGCGGCTCCAATAGCATGGGGATTTTTTATCCATTTCGCCGCGATCCGGTCCGATTCATCGGAGTCGAAGCGGCTGGTGAAGGCCTTCACACGGGTCGGCATGCGGCCAGCATCCAGGCTGCGGAACCCGGCATATTACATGGCAGCCTTAGCTACTTACTGCAGGATGACGATGGCCAGGTCCATCCTGCCCACTCGATTTCAGCGGGCCTGGATTACCCCGGAGTGGGGCCCGAACATGCCTACTATCATCACACCGGACGCGCCCAGTACCGGTCAATCACGGACCAAGAGGCGCTGTCGGCTTTTCACCAGTTGGCCGAGTGGGAAGGCATTATTCCGGCCTTGGAGAGTGCCCATGCCATTGCCTGGGTGATTAAAGCGCGCGAGGAATTAGGCGCGCAAAATGCGCGGGTGCTGATCAATTTATCGGGGCGCGGCGACAAGGATGTCGACCAAGTCTTTGCCCTAGAAACAAAATCCGGGCACAGGGCTACATCCCACCCAGGCGAAGGGAGCGATGCATGATGAGTGCCATTGATAGTGCGTTCCGCCAGGCCCGGGCCGAGGGTCGGGCTGCTCTCATTCCGTATATTACGGCGGGCTTTCCGGACTTGGCCGCCTTGCCGGGTTTGGTGGCTGCTTTAGCGGAGGGCGGCGCTGATCTGATTGAAATCGGGATCCCATTTTCTGACCCTTTGGCCGACGGACCGGTATTGCAAAAGGCTGCATCGGCGGCGCTGGCTCGCGGTATCCGCATCCGCGACATTCTTCAGTCGGTTAAAGGGGTGTCAGGTCAGACGGTTCCACTGTTATTTCTAACCTATATTAATCCCATCTTGCGGTATGGCTTCCAAGATTTTTGCCGGGATTCACAGGTCGCAGGAATACAAGGTTTGATTATTCCTGATTTGCCGTGGCGGGAAGGCCAATCTCTGAGGCATATGGCTCACGCCCAGAAACTGGCGGTAATTCCGCTAGTGGCGCCGACATCGACGGACGCCCATTTGATGGAGATTCGGCGCGCGCGGGGATTTGTCTACGGCGTGTCGGTTACCGGGGTAACGGGAGCCCGGACTAGAGTCGATCACGGGGTGTCTTTGCTTGCTGCGCGCGTGAAGTCTCAGGTGAACTTACCCGTGGCGATCGGATTCGGAATTGCTACGCCTGACCAAGCGCGTCAAGTGGGTCAGGTGGCCGACGGCGTCATCGTGGGCAGCGCCTTGGTAGATGCCATCGCGGCGCAACCTGACAAGGCAGAAGCGGTCGCTTTTCGGTTTGTGCGGAACATGAAAGAGGCTTTGACGAATATCGCGACGAAGGCTTGACATCACTCGGGTGGGTGGTGTACGATGCGGAGAATTCAATACCCTAAAGCGATGAGCGGGAAGGGGTCCGGAGAGAACGGCGTAGAGAGTCGGTGATAGGGTGCAAACCGAACCTTCGAACCGAGACCGTACCCCCGCGAGTGTGCATCGAAATTCTTTTTGAAGAGTAGAGAATCCGGCATCCGGCCGTTATTCGGAAAGGCTGTGTTAGCAGCTGATTAAGTGGGCTCGTTAAATGATGCGAGCTACATAGGGTGGTACCGCGGAGTGACCTTCGTCCCTAAGGAATTGGGATGAGGGTTTTTGTTGTCTTGGCGGACAAATCCCCATGAAGAAAGGGTGAACACGGTGGGAGCAACACAAACAGCGGAGCCGGTCGTCTCGGTACGCAAACCATATCGGTTGGTGAGTCGGGATTTTCATCCGGAAGATAGCGTAGTGAAGGTCGGCAACGTCGCTATTGGTGGCAATAAGGTGGTCGTCATATCCGGACCCTGTGCCGTGGAAAGCCAAGAGCAAATTATGGCCGCGGGCGCATTTATGGCCCAGATAGGCGTGCCCGTATTAAGGGGCGGTGCTTACAAGCCTCGTACCTCGCCTTATAGTTTTCAGGGCATGGGTGTGGAGGGGCTCGAAATCCTGGCTCAGGCACGCATGCGCTACGGCGTAATGATTGTTACCGAAGCGGTGGACCACGAGAGTCTCAGGCAGGTGGCTAAGTGGGCGGACATGGTCCAAATCGGCGCACGCAACATGCAGAATTTTGAGTTGCTCAAGGCCGTCGGGCAGGTGGGCAAGCCCGTTTTGCTCAAAAGAGGCTTGGCGGCTACCATTGACGAGTGGCTCATGGCGGCCGAATATGTCGCCGCCCATGGGAATCATGACATTATTTTATGTGAGCGAGGTATCCGCACTTATGAAACCAAGACCCGTAACACGCTGGATATCAGTGCAGTGCCCGTCGTCAAGCAGTTAAGCCATTTGCCTGTGGTGATTGATCCGTCACATGCGGCCGGACAATGGCAATGGGTGGCCCCGCTAGCCAAAGCGGGCGTTGCCGCTGGCGCAGATGGCCTCATCATTGAAGCCCATCCCAACCCTGCCGAAGCGCTGTCCGATGGTCCTCAGAGTTTGAACTTTCCTCATTTAGAGGAGCTTATGGTTGACCTCGGCAATATAGCCCGGGCGGTTGGCCGCGACCTATGAAGGTGGGGATCGTCGGCGTGGGCCTCATCGGAGGGTCTCTGGCTCTTAAGATGGCGCTGGGCGGTGTGGAGCTGTTCCTAGATGATAGCGATCCTAATACCGTGGAGGAGCTTAAGCGCCAGAACATTGGAACGGTAGAACCCTGGATGAATTGGTGTGGCCAAGTGGACGCGCTGGTGATGGCGGTTCCCTGGGAGCGCCAACTGGAACTCATGCAAAAGATAGCAGAAAAAATTCGCGATGAAACCTGGCTGGTCGAGGTGGGATCGATCAAGTCCAATCTGGCTAGGAACCTGACATGGGCAGGACCACATGCGCGGGTCGCGTCGCTGCACTTCATGGCGGGCCGGGAGGTGGGGGGATTTGGTCACGCCTCGCCTACGCTATTCACAGGCGCCCCAGCGGCTGTCGTTGATATCGGCTGGGGCTATCCGCCCGACGACTGGCTTCAATGGTGGAATCTGATATTAGGCGTCGCACCGTTTACCTATTGGACCGCGGCCTCGCATGATGAGGCGATGGCTTGGATCAGCCAAATGCCCTATTTGGCCTCGCGCGCCGTCAAAGTTATCGTGGAGAATCAAAAACCCGAGTCGCTAGCCTTATCCGGACCTGGTTTTCGAGATACGACTCGTGTGGGCCAGACCCATTGGGAAGGGATGTCACCCCTTTTGACCGACAGCTCAGTTGAATTAAATCGGGCCTTGTTAGCATTAGAGGCCCAGATTGAGGCATGGCGTCAAAGTCTAGTGTTGTCGCAAGGACAAGCCAAGGGGGTGAATGGCGGTGACGATGGATCTAATAGCCCTGGACAACGCCATTGACGTGACGATACCAGTGCCTGGAGATAAATCCCTGACCCATCGGGGCATTCTGTTTTCGCTCTTAGCTAGAGGAGATATGGAAATTTCCGGATGGCTGGATGCTGGCGATACGCGTTCTAGTTTAAACGTGGTGCAGGCTTTAGGTGTTCAGTTGATTGAAGAACACCCTGATCGCTTGGTGCTGCGAGGCACCGGTCACCCTGAAGAACCGCTGGTGCCTTTAGACTGCGGGAATTCAGGCACGACCATGCGATTAACCAGCGGATTGGCATTGGCTGTCCCGGGGTTGGTGGTATTGACCGGCGACTCGTCCTTAGCCGAAAGACCCATGGCGCGGGTCATCCAACCCTTAAGGAAACTGGGCGTGTCAATTTTGGCGCGGTCCCAAAGCCGAGCGCCTTTAGCCATTCAGGGTGGCAATCATTCGGGCGGGCAGTTCGCGCTATCGGTGGCGAGTGCTCAGGTGAAGTCGGCATTGCTATTAGCGGGGATTACAGCGAATGAACCGGTGACTGTTCGGGAGCCTGCCCTATCCCGAGATCATACGGAACGACTCTTAACGGCTATGGGGGCCCGGCTAAAAACCGACTCTAAAACCGGTGTAACGGTTGAACCAGGTGGGTTGCATGGTCTGACGCTTAAGGTTCCGGGGGACCCTTCTGCCGCCGGGTTTTGGGGAGCCTTAGCAGCCTTGGCTCCGCACCGCTCGGTGAATATCCCGTCGATGTTGTTTAATTCAACCCGCACCGGGTTCTTTCGGGTGATGGAGCGTATGGGAGTTGGGCTCACGTGGATCCTCAAGGGTGAAAGCCCCGAACCTTGGGGGAGCGTTCGGGTGTTCGGCCAAACCTTGAGCCCGGTGACGCTAACCGAAGAGGACGTTCCTGCTATGGTGGACGAAGTGCCGTTGTTGGCGCTGTTAGCAACTCAAGCCCCGGGTACTAGCGTCATTCGGGGCGCTCGAGAACTTAGGGTGAAGGAATCGGATCGCATTTGGGTGACGGCGACCATATTACGAGCCATGGGGGCCACGGTGGATGTGCATGAAGATGGCTGGACAATATATGGGCCGACGCGATTGCATGGTGCGAGTGTAGACGCCAGAGGCGATCACCGGATGGCCATGCTGGCGGCGGTGGCGGCTACGATTGCCGAGGGGCACACAATCCTGGAAGGCGGGCAGAGCGTAGCCATTAGTTACCCGCAATTCTTTTCCCAATACCGCGCTTTGTGTCAACCACCCCGGCCTGAAGGCCGGAGCTTGTGAAAGCTCCAGCGGTTGACCAGCCCTAGCCGTCGGAACTGACAGCGACCTTTTCTCGAGAGGGTCGCGGGAGGCGAATGGCTCCGTTCGGTCCG
>JAJZXX010000136.1:0-11570 GCA_021806205.1 Bacillota bacterium
CGGGTCCTCCAGTCTGCTACCGATCTCTTGCGCCTGATCCTGGTGTATGCCTGGAATGATTGGTCTTTACGCAATACGGCCGCTTGGGCGACACGGATGGGTCTGGCGGACCTCTTGGATGTCGCGGTGCTGAATCGCTTACGCCACGCGCCCGCGTGGCTGGGGGGTATCTTGGATCAATGGTTCCAATCGCAAGGTATTGGCACCGCGCTCACGAGCCATTTCGGCTGGTGCTCACCGATGGCAGCACGATTCAATGTCCCGGGAGCAAAGGGAGCACGTGGCAGCTTAATGCGCAATGGCATTTGGGAACGGGCCAGTGGGAACACGGGGAACTGACGGATACGCATGGTGCCGAATCCCTCACGCGTTTACGATTGCAAGCCGATGATGTCGTCTTGGCCGACCGGAACTATGCCAAACCGGCAGCGCTGGCCTGGATCGTGGCGCAAAAAGCTTACGTCATCGTCCGGTTTGGATGGAATGCGCTGCGATGGCACACGCTGCAGGGCGAACCCTTGTGTATTTCGTCAAGGGGAAAATTTGGACAAATTCAGCGATAAAGTTCCCCACCTAGGTGGGGAACTTTTTCGATCGAGATTACCGAAGTCAAGAAACTGAAAGCAGCAAACCCCGGGGACATTCTCCTGGGGTTGCTGAACACGGGTTGTTATCGATCACTTTGTCAGCGCGTGCGGATGTCTGCCGCCATCGTAAGAGCACGGCGGTCGGCGGACCTTGGGCCAGTGAGCGGTCGACAGCACCCCAGTCCACCGACACGTCGGGGAAGGCGTCCGCCATGCTTTGTCGGAACTGCGTCGTGATGCGATAAGTCCCGTGCAGGTGGCTCAGCATGTTTTGGCTAACTCCATTTGTCATAGGTTTGACTAATTAGACTGTCATCGTGACGGTCGGACTGGGGAGCGAACGCTTTAGGCTCCGGGTTCTCCCCCGATCATTTACGCTTTGGTGTAGGCCGTGGGTTTTGGGCCGTACACCAAACGTAAATCCCAGCCCATTGGGCTGATTCGATGGCGATCCATGTGCCCTGATTCGATCGATTTTGCTGGCAATCAGGTTAGTTGAAGTGATGACAATTAGTATTAGCGCCAACACTCAGCAGGCGTTGTTGGGGACGCCCATCGACGGTGATGGTGGCCAGCAATTGGGCACAGTTTCCACGCCATCGAACAAAGGCCATGGGCAATCGCGCCTCCTTTCCTGGAGAGTTGACCCTTAGTGTGTCATCAGGGTGGAGCGCCAACCCGGCCGCAGACGGTAGGCGAAGCCATGGAGTGTGCCATCGATGCGCGGCACCTCGGATCGGATAATGGTAGCCCAGTATTCCCCAGCCGACGCAGGCGCGTCGGTGGCTACCAGATTGACCCCAAACCCGGTATAGGCACAGTCTTCGCACCAGGCCTGGCCCTGGATCGGGTCGATCGTCGCTACTGCGGCGTGGAATCCCTGTTCACGGATGAGGGACCAGACCACTAACCAGGGGTGGGCGAGGCTTAAAGTCTGGGCACACTGTGCACAACGGGCGCGAGGCCGCCGTGGCTGGGGTGGGATGATGAAGAGCACCTCCGAGGCGCGGGTCGCCGTGAGTCGGCTGGCGAAGGATTGCCATCGCATATTAGCGCTCCTTCATGAGGGCATGCTTCATCCGGCAACTCTCGCCCTCGAACACGATCAAATGGCCATGGTGCGCTAATCGGTCGATAGTGGCCGCTGTCATTTGGTCGTCCGCAAGCACGCTGCCCCATTTGGAAAACTCCAGACTGGTGGTGATAATGAGACTCCGGGCTTCATAGGAGACCCCCATGCCCCTGCCGGGGCACTCAGAACCATGACAAATGGGGGCTTGCGGTATGATGGGATGGCACCTTCGACCGAGATCGATTTCACTCTGATACTGCGAGCTCGTATAGGAGACAGAATTCCGGCCGCGTCGAACACTCGTAACTGTTGCCATCGGGGATGAGCACGTAGAGGAGAATTCTTAGACTAAGTACGCATCTTTCTGGCGAGCACACGCCGTGGCTACTGCGTGAAGTCGTTGGCTTTTATGCTTATTCGGCGGGAGGAGCAATCATCGTCAAAGCGCTCTCGGAACGCACCCACAAGTGCCCGAAGTGCAATACCATTCTGGGCCGGGACCATAACGCGGCGATCAACATTCTCCGAATCGGGTTGAAGCAGGTAGGGCAGGGCATGCCCGAACCCAACGCTTGGGGAGAGGAGGCCTCTACGGCCAAGGATGGCGACATTCTCGGCAGCAAGCCTTCTCGTTGAACCAAGAATCCCCACCAGTACTCGCTGTAAAGCTCGCCGGCTTTAGCCGTGGGGAGTGTCAATGATTTAACCCCTTATTAATCGAAGCCGAGCCGCTCGCGTCGTTGCTTGGCCGATAGGCGGCGGGCCGGCGGTGCCGGTCCCCGACGTCGGCGGCGCCGCGATTGGATCGTAACGGCCGCCAAGATAAACAGGGGCGGGTATCCCAGCACGAACCCGACCATCAAAGGCACCATAAAACGGGTGAGACGATCAATCACCGCAATGTTGGGTACCGTGCGCACCAGAAGAAAAATCAGAACGGCCAATCCGAGCACCATCCCCCGATACCAATGAATAGTGCGGCGGTGAATCATCGGCAAGATCACATGCGTGATGGCCCAGAGTCTCACACTAATAAAAATGAGCGACACCACGCCCCAAAACACCACGATTAAGAGACCCAGTTTGTTAATAATGAGACCTTGGACATCAATCAGCCGCAAGGCGGATACCCCCGGCCATTCCAGGTGCCTTAAATACCAGGGATTCTCCACTCCCACAGTCACGGCCATCACAATCGCATAGAAGATCCCGGCACCCGTCACCGCGTAATACGTATAGCGACGGGCTTGGGGCTGGTCTTGCCGGCGAATGTAGGGCCACAAGATCGGAATCACTTCAAAGCCAATGAAGATGTAAAACGTGCGCAAGCCACCGTATGCGACGGGCATCAGGCGCACATTGAGGGACGGCAGCATGGCGTAGGCATCGGCTACGTGCGGCACGAGCAACGCCAAAAGTGTGATGGAGATCATCATGGTGGGGACAAACAGCATCTCGGTGCTGCGCGCTAGCGCCGGAAGCTCCCACCAAGCCACCAGACACGCGATTCCCATAAGGGTAAGCTCCACCATCCAAATAGGGGTTTCCGGCAGAAAAAAGGTGACGATGACAAAACCAAACTGTCCTAGCGAAATAATCGGCAATAGGATGTGGAGCGCCGTGTCCACCACCCCAAACCCCCAATAGACATAGTCCGGCATGATCCGACGGGCCATGCCGAATAAGGTCTCCCGGGGATCCACATAGGCAACTTTCAATAGGAGCCAGACCCCGACATAGGCCACGCCCCAACTCAAGAGAAATCCCCACCAGGCGTTATTCCCGGATGTGCTGACTAAAGCCCGGGGAAATTCGAAAATGCCGATGCCCAAGAATCCGGCCAACTCCAATAGTGCATACTGCCGGGGGGAAATGTGCCGGGTCGTCTCTTGCACGCGCCTGGTTTCACTCCTTTAGCTTTTGCTCGCGGGTTTAGGTGCCTTCCCCAAGATTGCTGAGCGTCGTGGTGGCATGCACGGTCCACTGGGCGTGACGGTACGCGTGAGACCAGCGTGCGCCCTGATGCGGGTGCTGCCATAAATAGGCTTCCCCAAGATTTAATACGTCAATATTTTCCCGGGACATCGACTCCAAGAATCTGAGCTCGCGATTGGCGATTTGGCGACTGACGGCCGCTTGCATCCAGGGGACGTGCCAGCCGATTTTCCGATTGATAGGAAACCCGTTGGCTTCACCCATAATGTGCATATGGACCGTGATGTGAAGATGTCCGTTCGGCCATTGGGTGGAAAAGTGGGTGCGGGAAGCCATCCCGCGAATGCTGACCGGAAAGCCGTGCCAAGGCACGTCCACAAAACCTTTTTCGGTCCGGCCCAAAAGATAGCCTAACAACTCGGTTTTTTCGGGGGTAAGAATCGTATGCGCTTTCAGGTGGTGATAGAGCACCGCTTGATCAAGCTGGAATGCCGCTTTTTCCGGCTTTAACAGCGGCAGCCAGAGATCCACGGCGGGTGCCGCCATCCGTTTTTCAACACTCCAAATGCGCCGATCCAACCTCACGGTTTGGCACGCCGAGCAGCTAAACTCGGTGGCATAGTACAAGGGCGCCATGGGGGACACGGCCGGCTCGGTATGCAAAACTTTATCCAGGGGAGCCGTGGCGGCCAGTGCGTAGGCCGTCTTATCCACCTGTCCCAAGCGCGTGAGTGTACTCCCAATCACCTCCATCTGGGCTTGGGATAACTGGGTGGAGAAAATCACCGCCTGCAACTGGCCCAGGTATAAATCCTGATTGCTTTCGGCCTGAATTTGGGCAAACGCCTTGGCCACGGTCGCCCCGGTCCCCTTTAAGACCACCGTGGTCTTTTTTGACGATCCCCCACCCGACCCTCCCGCCGCACCCCCGGCCATGACACTGGCCAAGCCCTGGGGGGTCGGGATTTGCATATAAAGGGCTAGATCCCGCTTATGCGGTCCCGGACCAAACCCTAGGGCCAGCACCAGGGCGCGATGAGTGAGGAGTTGGTTGCTGCCGCATCCACTGAGTCCCGGCCCCACTGCGATTAACAGCAGCATTAATGCCCCGAGCCGTCTCACCGACTCCCCCCCTGGGGGCCCAACCGGAATTGATCTGGAGTCGGATTATTCTGGGCACCTTGGCGAACCTTGGGCCTAAGCGCGATGGGCCGCCGGCGCAAAACCGGTGTCGGCAGACGCACCCAGGCATCAGCCCAGGCGCCTAGGCGGACCGGCCCAAATGGAGTGAGATATGGGACCCCAAAAGGCTCGAGACTGGCTAAATAGGCCACGATGGCCACCGTCACCAACACCATCCCCAAAACCCCCAGAAAGTACGCGCCTACAATCATGGCCCAAAACAGCCAACGCCATGGGGTCGACATTTCAAAGGCAGGGCTGGTAAAGAGGCCTAAAGCCGTCAACGTCGCACTCACGATCATGACATCGTCCACAATGCCGGCCTTGACGATGGCGGTGCCCACCACCACAGCGCCGACCGTGCCCAGCGTGACCGCCAGTTGCTTTGGCAGCCGGTTGGAGGCTTCGCGAAGAATCTCGATAATGAGATACATAATCACCACCTCGACGACGGGTGGAAAGGGAATGCCTTGGCGCGATGCATCGATGGTTAATAAAAGCGGGGTCGGGGTGAGAACGGTATTCACCGAGGTAAGGGCAATATACAGCGGCATGAGATACAGACCAACAATCAGACCGCTCAAACGGATTAGCCGGACCAACGTGCCGTCCCACCAGGAGAGGGCATAATCCTGGGAGGTCTGATAGAAGTCCATGAGAGTGACCGGGAGTAAAATGGCAAACGGATCGTTTTCTACCAAAATCGCGATTTTGCCTTGACCCAACTGGCGAGCCACCCAATCCACCCGCTCGGTCAATCGATATTGCGGGAAGATGCTTTGGCGATGGCCCGACAAATACTCACCCACGTCGTTGGCACAGGTCACCAGGTCGCGCTGGATCCGCTCCACCCGGTCGGTCACCCGGGCCAATAGTTCTTCATTGACCACACCCTTAATATAGGCGATGGCCACCGGGCTTTTGCTAATCACCCCCACCGTGTGGGGATCAAAGTGAAGGCTGGGCGAGCGGATCCATCGGCGCAACTGGTCCATATGAGTCAGCCCCACTTCGTTAAAGGCTTCCTGAGGCCCTTTGACACTCGGTTCCAGCGTGGTGCTGGGAATGCCCCGGGCGGGAAACTTCACCGTGTCAATAATCAGGACGTTCGGCACATCCTGCAAAAAAATTACCAGATTTCCCGTTAAAGCCTTGGTTGTCAAAGAATCCCAGGACTGCGTGGACGTCACATGGCCCACTGTCACCAACAACATCTTGCAAGCTTTTAAAACCGCCTCCGGGGTAGGCTTTTCTTTCGACGCCGCGTCCATTAACCGTTGCACGGTGTCTTGGTCAATCATCTCGTTAGAGGCCAGACCATCGACATAGACCAACATGGCCGGCCAGTGCCAATGCTTGCCGACTTCAAACGTGCGGATGATCACATCGGGAGATTGGTCGACCATATGGCTAAGCCGTGTGGAGGCCATCTCAATGTCGCCATCAAACCAATCCGCACTGCCAGGGTCCTGGGCTTCATGCATGGCCACCGACACATTCTTATCCAGACGCGAGAGCGATCGAGTCAAATCGCTAAGCTGGTGCGTTTGGATCCCTTGCACCATTTGCTTTCGCACCCGATTGAGGGTCTTCATGGTATGCGATGCCCGACTGAAGGTCTCGTGCTTTTTAATGCGAAAAGTCTTTGCCATCGCATGACCGCCCTCCCAATTGAGGGCTATTGTGCCAAGACTGCGCGGTATTTATGTCCGTCACGCGGTAACCCGGAACCCGAGTCACAGCGCGAATTCTGTCTCAACATGCTATAAACCTTCCCGATGCGACCGTCCTATGGCTCTCGGCCCGACGGCCCACGCTGTAGGATTGCCCTTCCTCTTAGACTCCGGCAAAGGCCGTCCCGCCCCGATGTTCTCAGGATCGCGCAACACTTTTGCATGCCGAGTCTTAGTCTTGGGATCTACATCCGCTGGACCATCAGCCGCCCGTGGCACTAATTTCCATCCCATCCCGGCCGCTTTTCAACCCGCCCGAGACCCACGCGGCCGAACGTGCTGAAACCCGGATCTGGCGTGGTGATTCCTTGAATCCTGGGGGGAATCCCGGCCGATGATTGGTGAAACGACAGGTTATCCCACTATCCGAACTATCCGAAATATGCTATACTGCGCTTAATCTTCGAACGGTTCTCCGTACCCGTAAAGCAGCAATGACGGCCTTTGTAATTGGGACGGAGGGATATAATGGACTTATATAACCACAAAGGCGAGTTGGACCGCCAGTGGTACCTCAGGAAGCTCAATCGTGCCCTTAGAGATTCGTTGCCGGAAATTGTCACCCACGAGACTATCATCGGAGCACGGCCTAACCAGCGGATTCGCATTGCGGTACAAAGGCTGGAGGAACCCCACTTTCGCTATGAATCTCCTCCATCCCCAGCTGGAGGGCACGGACAGGGAATCGGCGGCGCGGACGGCGGTGTGGTGTGGATTGAGATGACTACAGACGAACTGATGGATCTGTGGCTCGAAGATCTCAAGTTGCCCCGTATGGAAAATAAACCCCGAGGAGTGGTGGACGAGGAGGAAGACCGTTTCGATGATGTCACGCGCCGTGGACCATTGGCCAACCTTGATAAGCGGCGCAGCTTCTATGCCGCGCGCAGTCACGGGCGGGACTATCTAGCCGAGGAGGATTTGCGTTTTCGCTCCTGGAAGACTCACACCAGGCCAATTACTTCGGCGGTCGTCACCTTGGTGCGCGATGCGTCCGGTTCGATGGATGAAACCAAACGGTATCTGTCCAAGTCTGCGGCCTGGTGGATCGTGCGGTGGATCCAACGACAGTATCGGCAGTGTGAGTTGGTCTACTTGCTGCACACCACCGAACCGGTCCGGGTTGAGGAACGCGACTTCTTTAGCCGTGAGATTACCGGGGGAACCGCAGTGCTGTCGACATTTCAAGCGGTGGCGGATCTCTGGGACCGAGAATACCCCCCGTCCGCGTTCAACCACTACTTTTTGCATTTTTCCGACGGCGAGATTTGGTCGGCCGCGGATGGGGCCCTGCAATTGGCCCTGCAAACACTGGTCAACAACGCCTCGCTGCTGGGATATTTTGAAGTGCAAGGCTATCGCAGCCGTCGCTCACCGCTCTGGAAGCTCTATGAAGCAACGGCGCGCGAGTCGACAGGTCGGTTGGCACCCGTGCGCCTGGCAGAAATTCATGACCGAGAGGATGTCTTGGGGGCTATCCGCACCGTGATAGCTGACAGTCAACCGTCCTCCTAATGGATTAGGCAAGGAGGGGTCACGATGGTCCACGGCACATTAGACACTTGGGTTGAGGAACTCAATCAGTTAGCCTTGGCGGCCAATCTTAGGCCGCTGCCGACCGAGTTTCAGGTGGTGTCTGACGAAGTCATCTATACCTTGTCGTCCTATTTGGTTCCGGGCCGCTACCGCCATTGGTCCTACGGCGAACGTTACTGGATAGCGAAGCAGCAAGATGAAAGGCGGCTGGGGCGCATCTATGAACTGGTGGTCAACGGCGATCCCGCCATTGCCTACCTGTTGGACAAAAACCCCGACGCCTATCACGTGCTGGTGATTGGGCACGTGCTGGCGCATGCGGACTTTTTTGCCCATAACCGCTGGCTGAGTCAGGTGCGCCGCCAGAATGTGGGGTTGTGGTTTCGGGAACACGCCCAGTGGATCGAAAACTTGCATCAGCAGCACGGCTTCGCGCGAGCCTCGGCCCTGCTGGATGCGGCCCGCACCCTCTACCAACTGATTGATAGTCACTACCGCCCGCCCACCTTGGAGCGATCCCCCTTGGCGCCCGAACCCGCGCCGGCCCCGTTCGACTGGGTGCGCCATCTTTATGACGAGCCTAAATTCGAGCCATTAGAAGCGCCCAGTGCCCCCACCTATCGCGTCTGGCCCAAGACGCGGGATGTGTTAGCCCTGATGGGCGATTTAGGGCGTCTCGATGAGGACGAGCGGGTAGCCATCGCCATGCTGCGGGAGGAGATGCTCTATTTCCGCCCGCAGCAGGAGACCAAAGTGATGAACGAAGGCTGGGCAACCTATTGGCATGTACAGCTGATACGCCACTTCTCGCAGTGGGATGACCAGGACCACATTGAAGCCATGCGGCTGCACGCCCAGGTCACCCAACCCAGCCAGCTTCTGAATCCCTACTATCTGGGTTGGACCTTGTGGGAGCTACTGGCGGAGAGTTTCGGTTTGACCCGATGTCAGACCATGATTGAGCAAGAAACCGACCAAAGCTGGATCCGGCAATGGTTCAGCGATGATGTGGTGCGGCTCGGGCAAGATCGCCACCTGCTGCCGGACCATCGGCCGATCAGCCCGGACGACCCCAAGGGAGAATCGGAGTATTATCCGCCCGCTGAATTAAAAGAGGACATTCAACGCGCCTTCGTGGTAGATACGCCCGAGATTATTGTTTCGGCCATCGATCCCGACACCCATCGACTGACCTTGAGCTACGAAGGCAAGAATCCCTTGCATCCGTCGTACACGCAAGATGTGGTCGATGCCATTGCTTTTCTTTGGGGTGGACCGGTGAGTTTAGTGTCGCATCATCGCACCTGGCAGGGCGATGAACATGCCTGGCAAAAAAGGGGGTAAGATTCATGGAACGATTTGACAGTGGATGGCTCACTCGGCATCAGCCGTCGACCGGAGCATGGAACTGGGAAGGGTCGTTCTCTGAGTATTTGAATCTAGTGCAGCAGCGGCCGTCGATTGTCGATTTGGCGCATGCCCGCATTTACCGCATGATTCTATCGTTTGGCGTCGAGCATCCCGCCCGTCAGACCGTGCCCCGTTACCGGTTCTTCAGTGAGGAGCTCTTCGGGATTGACGACACCATCCACAAGATTGTCGAATATTTCGCCGCCGCGGCGCGGGGAATGGATATCCGCCGGCGAATTCTTCTGATGATGGGCAGCCCCGGCACCGGGAAGTCAACTCTGACCGCCCTGTTGAAAAAGGGCCTGGAAGAGTATTCCCGCACCGAGGAGGGCGCTCTGTACGCGATCACCTTTTGTCCGCAGCAGGAAGAACCCCTGCACTTATTGCCGGAATCGGCCCGACGCGAGTTTATGCAAGCCACCGGCGTCGTCATCGAGGGGGATTTGTGCCCGTTGTGCCGCTGGATAGTGGATCACGAATACGCGGGGCGCATGCAGGACGTGCCGGTGCGGCGCGTGCTCATCTCCGAGTCCCGACGGGTTGGCATCGGTACGTTTGCTCCTTCAGACAGCAAGGTGCAGGACATTTCCGAATTGGTGGGTTCGATGGACCTTGCCACCATTTCGCGCTACGGGTCGGAATCGGACCCGCGCGCCTATCGCTTTGACGGTGCCTTTAACTCCGCCAACCGCGGAATCATGGAGTTTATCGAGATGTTAAAGGCGCAGCCGGACTTCTTGCACAGCCTACTGACCTTAGCGCAGGAACGAAAAGTTAAAGTCGGACGGTTTGGGCTGTTCGACGCCGACGAAGCCATTATTGCCCATACCAACGAAAACGAGTTCGAGCGATTTATTGCCAATAAAACGTACGAAGCGCTGCACAACCGGGTCCTGTTGGTCAAAGTCCCGTATAACCTTCAGGTGTCCCAGGAAATCCGCACCTACCAAAAAATGATGCTGTTTACCGCTTCGGCCCCGGCCAGGCATCTAGCCCCCAACACGCTCGAAGTGGGTGCACTCTTTGCTATTGCCACCCGGCTTAAACCCGATCCCAAGTTCTCGATCAAAGACAAGCTCGAACTCTATGACGGGCAGGAACTACCCGATGTGCAGCAGCGCGAGATCCAAAGGGTGAGCGAGCGCGCACGGGAGGACGGGGAAGGCTTCCAGGGGATTTCCCCCCGCCATATTCTCGATGCCTTGTCCTACGCCCTGGCCGACGAATCCAAACCCTGCGTGACCCCGTTAACATTGCTCAAATCCATCCGCTCAAGTTTTGAGCAGCACATCTCTCATGTCAGCCACCAAAGTCTCTTAGAAGGGTTGAAAGCGGCGCATGAAATTTACGACGAGAACGCCAAAACCGAAATTCAACGGGCGTTTGTCGACTCCTTTCAAGATGCCGCGCAGTTGCTGTACGACCACTATCTGGAACACGCGGAGGCGCGCATTATGCACGCCACCGTCAACGATCCCGTGACTGGAGAGGAGGTCGAGCCCAGCGACAAGGTGCTGCACGACATTGAGCACCATTTGAACATTACCGACGCGGCAGCGACGGCTTTCCGCCAGGAGATGGTGAATAAATCCGGATCGCTGGCCCGCCGCGGGCAGTCCCTGCACTGGGACTCCCATCCCAAAATGAAGGAGGCCATCGAGAAAAAGCTCTTTTCCGATGTGGCCAACTTGGTAAAGGTCACGACTTCCACCAAGGTTCTCAACGAGCAGCAACGCGCCCGCGTGTCGGAAGTCAAAGAGCGGCTCATCGATGATATGGGTTACTGCGCATACTGTGCGCAGGAACTGCTAGACTACGTTGGTTACCTCTTGTCCATTTGACATCCTCCCCACGGCTAAAGCTGGCGAGCTTTACAGCGAGTACTGGTGGGGATTCCTGTGCCTCACAGCAACAGGTTCCTGCTTCATCGCACCATCGCTTCTTAGGGCTTGCGCCGTTCGTCCACGAGAGGGTGCTCCCCAGACTCACCGGGTGTGTCCCGCCCTGTATAGTGCTCCGCAAAGGCGAAGCGTTTGATATTGTTCGCCGCTAAGATATCGCGATCATGGTGGCGTCCACATTTGGGACAGGTCCATTCGCGATCCGCCAGCGTGA
>JAJZXX010000136.1:11580-16028 GCA_021806205.1 Bacillota bacterium
GTCGCCGCAAGGACAAAGGCACGAGGACGGCGCAAAGCGCCCGATGACGCGCACATGCTTGCCGGACCACGTCGCTTTGTATTCCAGTTGGCGACGGAAATCCTCCCAACCGGATTGTCCAATGCGCCGGGCCAATGCGTGGTTTCGCACCATCCCCGCGATGTTGAGGTCTTCCAAGCAAATCGTATCAAACCGACGCACGAGGTCCGTACTTAGTTTGTGGAGGAAATCCTGTCGCCGGTTTGCCACCCGTTCGTGCAAGCGGGCGATTTTCCGTCGGATTTTAGCGCGGTTTTTGGATCCCTTCGTCGTTTTGGCCAGACGGCGTTGAAGGATCTTCAATCGGTACAACTCATGTTCCAGCCATTGCGGATGCGCGTACTTTTCTCCGGTGGAGAGCACGAGGAAATCATGGAGTCCGAGATCCCCACCGACGGCATGGTCTACCACTTCAGGAACCGACTCAGGGACTTGGTTTTCGTTCTCGACGAGTACCGATGCGAAGAACTTGCCGGAGGGCACGCGACTAACGGTGACCGTTTTGATGCGACCGACAAACTGCCGACTGAAGACGGTCCGGATCCATCCCGCTTTGGGTAGGTAGACGACGCCGTTATCCCAATGGATCTTGACGCCTTGGGGATACGTGGCACTCTCCTTGCCCCGCTTGGAGTGAAAACGCGGGTAGCCTTTCTTTTCGCGAAAGAAGCGCGTGAACGCTTTATCTAAGTGCACCAAGGCTTGTTGCAAGGGTTGAGAGGCCACTTCGCCTAACCACGGCAATTCCTGTTTCAGCGCGGTGAGTCGTTTGTCTAACTGAAACCGCGTGATCCCCCTACTACCTTGCGTCTGGTAGGTCGTGGTCGCCAACGCCCAGTTGTAGACATACCGCACCGATCCAAACTGGCGGTTTAGGAATATGGCTTGTTCTTCAGTTGGATAAAGGCGATAGCGATAGGCTTTCAACATATTTAGAGACTACCACAAATCTCTATAAGCGGTCAAGATTAGAGGGGCCTTTGGGGCATCGAGCCCCTCGCCCCCTGCGCCTGATATCCCCATACCTCAAGGCAGAGGCTTTACGGCGCTTTTGGTAAGCGCCCGCTGGATAACCGGGGACTGGCCGTTGCCACCAGGCGCCCGGGCAATGCTGTCAGGTTAAGCAAAACGAGGTATAAGAGATGCTCTGTGGTCGTATGGTGCGATCGCTCGCGAACGGTGAGGGGTGGAATCCCGCGCTAAGGATGCCCCGAATTCTCATGGGGCCGACTCCGGTCTCAACGCAATAATATTTTTCGTCGTAGGGCTCGTGCTCAAAGGAATTGTCGTCGTCTGTAGCGAACTGAGTATGATGGACCTCTATCCCCCCCTTCCTTCAAGAGGCTCCGGCCGTGCCGGATGTTGGCGCTAATACTAATTGTCATCACTTCAACTAACCTGATTGCCACCAAAATCGATCGAATCAGGGCACATGGATCGCCATCGAATCAGCCCAATGGGCTGGGATTTACGTTTGGTGTACGGCCCAAAACCCACGGCCTACACCAACGCGTAAATGATCAGGGGAGAACCCGGAGCCTAAAGCGTTCGCTCCCCAGTCCGACCGTCACGATGACAGTCTAATTAGTCAAACCTATGACAAAATAAGTTAGCCTCAACAGAGTGGGTGGCCGTGACCCTCACCGACGGTCCCGAGGCGCCGCAATTAATCTTTGCCATCGACCATAATGCCTGTATGGCCTGGGGCAACACGCATTGGGGCAAAACGGTCCTCTTTACCGACCACGCCGAGTGGTCGACGGCCCAAATTATCGCCACCTATCGGGACGCTTGGCATGTCGAAGACACGTTTCGTGATATGAAGCGTCCCTCCTGGCCCCACTGCCAACCTCAATTTCATTGGACCGATGACAAGATCCGCGTCCACGCCTTCATCTGCGTGTTGGCGGTAACCCTGGCGCACTTGTTGCGCCGCGAAGTGGCGCGGGGGGGTATCGACGTGAGTCTGCCCGATCTCATGGCTGATCTCACGGACGTCCAAGAAGTCTTGCTCGAATACCCGTCGCCGAGCACGTGGGGCGCCCGTCTGACTCTAACCGATCGCACCCGTCGTCAGCAACAAATCCTCGACTACCTCCAGATCCCAGACCCCATGGCCAAGTCGGTTATATAATACACAAGACATGCTTCACGGTACCATAACTAGGAAACTTTCGCTAGGGAACTTCGAAAAACCCAATGAGGGCTCAGTGTGTAGGCCGTTGGGCCTGTGAGCTGTGTCTTACGCTGTCCCGGGTCATGGCACCCGACAACACTGGCATACTGGGGCCCAACGCGTCCACGCAAACCAGACGGCGCGTAGATTCAGAAGGTGTAAGAACCCGGAGTTCGTCACCGACGGTGAATCAAATCAGTCTGTCATCTCATTACGTTGGCTTTGTATGACTGCCTTATCCGGATTTCCACGCCGCTCGTTGGCCAGACCACTTACTAAGGTCATGGTGGTGGTTCGCGCTAACTGAACAATATCAAACCGGATGCGCTGGAACGTGTCTCTCCGATATACATAATCTGGATGTGGGAGAAACCATTTTCGTCAAGCCTTTCTCGTTGCCGATAGTAATTCCTGTTTAACGCAACAATGAGCGCTTCTGCTTGGGGCACGACTTGGGCAACGTGAGCCATATATTTGATCTTCTCGCGATCCTGACGTTCGCATGGCTTCCAATCCGGAATAAAGTTCTTTATGTTCACTTTACATTCTGTACATATTGCATTGTCTGAATCGGTCCCCATTACAATGTCCCACGTGTTATCGGTATATCCGTCGCGATGAGTGACTACGCGGTTCTGAGGGTCGAGCACTTTGCTCTTAGTAAAAATGTCTTTGATCTCATTCACACGTTGAGCCAACTGTTTCGTCAGCGCCTCGACAAAGTCTCCACGACTTTTGGGATCCGAGCATACACCAAGAATCAACGGCATGATTTCACCGATGACTGCTAAGTCAACCGCATGTTGCCTCAATGTGTCTGAAACAAATTCTTCTAGGCGATTTTCATGTTTTGGGGAATAAAGAATGCACTCTGTAATTGCATCGATCAGTATCGGGCGGTCGGCAACCTGTAAACTCAATTGAACGGCTTCTAAGTTCCATTTGGGATCGCCATTTGTGAAAGTATAAGACCGTGGGACCAGTGATCTCATCAGCGCCTGCGTACCGGAATTACGAGTGCCGGGAACCCCATTCGAACGGTGGTATTGCTGACAATTTCGCGCATATACGGCCAAGCATTAACCGGCACGTTGCGCTCTTTAAACAACCGTAACACGCCGGGATTTACAAACTCGCTGTCAGCTATTCTGTAGCGGAGACGAAAGGCAAGTTTCATGGATATCAGTGGGACAATATCATCGTTATCTCTTCCCACGACATCAACACTAACTTTTGCCCGTGCGCTGGCGATTACATACACCCCATCTACTTTGACACTGAAACTTGGGGAGAACTGAGGCCTTGTCGACTCCACTGAACTATTGGTAAGGACACTCTCGTCAAGTTTAACTTCCATTTTTGTCAGGCGAATTTCCTCTAACTGAATGGAATAGATGAAATTGCGATACGCTTGTTCATGATTACGCGGCGACCGAGCCAATGACTAACCCCTCCGACAAATAAAGAGAGTCAATGTGCTCATCGCGCAATGACTCCTCATAATCAACCTCGTTGGCCCACTGAACGGTCTGCTGCCTCAGCAACTGGGCCGTAATGCGAGACTTCAACATATAGGGTGCGTCGAGAACCCAATCTAGCAATCGCTCTTTTTCATTAGGATCCGAGTACTCTTCTCTTAGCAATGCTGCCAACTTCTTAAGACCCTCGGCGGCAACAAGAGCATATTCTGCGCCATTCTCAAAGCTCTCCTCTATCAGACGAAAACCGTGGTCTCGTAACCATTTCATTACATCGTCAGAATGGTCGGACCCGCTTTCTCGCGCGATAATCTCAAGAAAACTCTTGAAATCGTTAAGACTCGCGTAAAGGTCGTCCTTAGACAAAGACAAAAAATCTCTCTCGTCCGGCGCCTTACCACTTGAAGAGTAGTGTTGAACCATCATGTAACCACCTCCGCTTCCCCAGGTACAACTTACCAAGCGAACCATCCCCTGTCAATAATGACTGGTCTTAGGATGCCCATTTGAGGCTTAGTAAGAACTTATGGGGCAGGCGATTTAATCATGATGCTAATCACAGTGGAACTGGATGAACTGCCTGTTGTTGATGAGGTTCGCTAGCCGTATAGCGCGAGTTAGGACGCGCAACATTGATCCTGCTCCATTGTTAGGAGCCGTAAAATTTTAACATACGATATCCTCAGTCGCAGGCTTGCCATGTGGCCGAATGGTGTAATTCCAGAGCGCGTTTTGGCCCTCTGGGCGCTCAATCT
>JAJZXX010000192.1 GCA_021806205.1 Bacillota bacterium
TGGAGGAAACGGGTACCGGTAGCATTTAGAGGATGAAATCTCGCGTTGATGACACTAGGTGTCAACTCATCTTTAGTAAGCCTGTGGATCGCTGTCCCTAGAACCTGAGGTATCCTATTATGTATGTTTTCTGATTGGTTTTTCGGCCATTAGGCTGAGGCCCCCGGTGGGAGAATCGGCACCATCTGCTGTTGAACTTGGCCGCGGATCACCGGGTGGATTTCCCGGAGGGTGTGCATGTCGACGGTATGGCCTTCGAACACCTCCGACACGCGGTCTTGAATGGCCAACAGCCACACAAAGCCCACGCGCTGACCCGGAGCGAATTGTACGACCAGGTCCATGTCGCTCGCCTCCACGAAGTCGTTGCGGGTGGCCGAACCGAACACCGCCAACGACTCAATACCTTCCTGCTGACGGATCCGCGAAATATCCGGCAAGTGCCGTTGAACTACGGGAGCAAGCACCGCCCCGGCCCCCTTTCCCTCTCTGCGATTATTATAGTCTGCCCGTTCACCCAGACAAGACCGCGCCGTATTTCTTGCCGCGCTCTCGCCCCCGAGAGTCCATGAAGCGAGGCCCATTCGCCGGATGCTCTTTAGGCAACGCGTTCGCAAGTCATTGGCATCATTCAACGCAAGTCTAGAAACAGATCCTGGCCAAAAAAGCTCCGCCGCGAATCGTCCTCAAATGATGTCGTTAAAATGTTCTTGAGTTGTTTGAAGTTGTTTCTTTAAAATCATTTTCCATTTCCCGCTCGGAATTTCCTCCGATCCTCTCGATACCTTGGTCCGCAGCATTTCTCCGCTGGGGAGAACCTTCCGATAAAAGTCATGGTCGGTTTGCTTATAGAGTTCCCATCCGTCTCTCTCGCAGAACCGTTTGAGCTCCTTCCAACTAGGCATTAATCAAGGCTGCGACGTCGCTGACAGTATCTTGAAGAAGGATATTCATCACGTATGGGGCGTGAGCTCGACGGTTGGGCGCGTTAAAGTAAAGACCAAAGTCGTCTTCGTACTCGTTCGCATACTCTACCATTTGGTGGGCAAGCTCGTCTTTGAGATTCTCGATAGTGGAGGCATTGGCCACTAAATCCAAAACGTCCAAAGAGCCGCTAAAGGATCCGTCTTCCTCTTGGACAACCTCCAGTTTAAAACGGTACGACGCAAGCAGGATCCTCAAGTGCTCTGACGATACAGCAACGAATGTATCACGGTTACGTTTGACAAACTGCGGGCGGACGCGAACCACAGTGTCTATAAAGTGGCCCCAATCCTTACGAACGTCGGTGGCATTTAACAGCGTTTCCATCGTCATTCCCTCCTTACCTCCACTATACACGTACGCCCACCAGGTGTACACTATGCACGCTTTGTACGTAGTGTGCACAAAGATCTAGAGTTTATGCTCTTAACCAACTGTTCTCGCCCTCCACGCCTAGCGGCAGAAATTCTCTGAGGCTCGTCTTCAGCTGAGCTGGAAACAGCCTGATTAATTCACGATACGAATAGCGGACTAGCCGGTCCGTATATGCATTCAGGACCCTCAAATCCCGGGCAGTGGTTCAACCGTATTTTTGCACAATACAAAGGATTATTCGGAAGGCCCAATCCACCAGGTTTTGCACAAAACAGACCGAATCACTGTCGAGGGGACAGAATACGATCCAACCCTAGATTGCAAATAGCCCTATTCTTGTAAGCGGATGCCTTTGGGCATCGGAAGTGGAATCACTTCTGCAGACGGGCTTGTGAGCACAAGGGAACTGCGAGAGTCTTGCTTGGCAAGAACCCCCGAGAGGGTCGGAGCGGTTCGTCTGCGACCGGGATAGTAAGCACTCGATGCCGAAGAATGCTGTGTGAGGCTCAGAATGGTGTAGCGGCGACCCGAGAGCCTGGGAGTGCCAACAGGAGACCGGAGCCCGTCGGACCATGGTCCGGGGGAGACTCAGGCACAGGACGACCGGGTATCTTTGCGGCCGCATCTCAAAATGTGACCGGGGGGCGCTCGGATGGTCAAATGGATGGGGGCTCAACCAGGGCAATTCTGCACTCTGCCTCACTGAGCTCGTTAGCGATAAATTCATGTGACGTGTGTCACTTAGTCACACGCGCGCTTGTGCAATCGGGACCCATATAAGGCCTTGAGTGCAGGCGGTCATGGTTTTTGGGGAGGAACTACTTGCGCTGCGGCATTTCACCTTACAATGCCACGCAAATTTGCGCGGAACCTGGCCCATTGGCCCCGTCCAACCCGTGGTCAACCCGAAAACGCACCGGACATTTATCGCCACATACGACCAACGGCACCACAAAACCTTCCCGGGGTGATTCTTGGGTGCCACGGGAGTCCGATGGAATGGGGCGACCGGACAGGTGGCTGGGGCATCACACGTGATGCCCGGATACTTCGCCGGACACAGTTTTTTCAGGGTGTCTTGGTCGGCTACAAAGCCTCCCTGGGCCATCGGATGGGCCGCATATGCGCTAAATTAAGAGAAATACCCCTGGCCGTAAAGGACTCTTGGCACGATATCGCGAAGTAATTGAACAACTTTCGTGATAGAGGTGACCGAGACATGAACAAAACTTCCGCCTTCAGCACGCCGTTAGAAGATCAATGGGAGATGCTCCTACATTTCTTGCCGAAAGGCTGGCAAGACGCGGCCTGGACGAAAGGCGCCATCACACGATTGCGGGCCATCCAGTCTGCTACCGATCTCTTGCGCCTGATCCTGGTGTATGCCTGGAATGATTGGTCTTTACGCAATACGGCCGCTTGGGCGAAACGGATGGGTCTGGCGGACCTCTCGGATGTCGCGGTGCTCAATCGCTTACGCCACGCGCCCGCGTGGCTGGGGGGTATCTTGGATCAATGGTTCCGATCGCAAGGTATTGGCACCGAATGCTCAGTAGCCGCAGTCAAAAGAGCTATATGACTTGGGCGGAGATTCAGGTCCTCAGGCAACGCTTTCCCCTTAACCCTCCGCAGTTATTTATTTCCTACCAAGACTTGCAACACTCCGCGATTCGGTAAAACCACGGCTTAAGAGCTTAGTGCGGGAGGAGCAGCCGACACGGCTGAGAAACGGGGGGAGTGCAAGTCTCCCCATCACCACTGGATCGATTCGGGTGATTAGCATATCCCATGCAAGGGGCGGTAACGACTCAGGTTCTTCTGGTGGGATGTGCACGTCGCGGCAGCCGAGGCGCAGGCCCCAGGTCGGAACCGTCTGTGCGGCAAGCAAATGTGGAGGCCAGAAGGATGCAAACGAATACTGCAGCTCCGAAATTGATCTCCCTTCAGAAGCGGTTGAAGGGGACAGCGGGGAGCGCCGACCCGTTTCTCGCACGGGGAAGGCCGTTGTTCGATGGGAAGAAACGGCCATGGGCACCATCGGAGCCCCCGGGGTAGGGGTTCTGGCATCCACAGAAAGTGTCTCAGCGATAACGTCGGGACGGTCCGCGTTGCAGCGGGGATGACAACAACCCGCAAGGACTCGGCCCCGTCGCCTATGCGACGGGTAGAGAGGAACGTGGATGGGCGCATGGGTGGTCGTCGTCGCGAACATCGTGGGGTAATGCCCCTGTAGTGAAGGACCTCTGGGCGCCGGTACAGGCAGCCACTGGCTGCCGAAGGCCGTGTCGGTGTGGCGGGCCTTCGGGGGGCAGGACTAGGTCGCGAGTAAACGGAGCGGGTGTCGGCCGGATATGGGTGTCACCATTGAAGCCGAGACCCCTTCGGGAAGGCTTGCGCGCCGAACGGAGACCCAGGGCCAGAACCGGACTCGGACAATCCGACCGTCCGGGATCGTAGGGGGGCTTCAGGAATCGTAACCACCCGTGGTCCGGATAAACGAGACCGACGGCAGGTTTCCTGCAACCTCGTCGTCAAGGCTAATGCAGGACGACCCCGATCACCACGGCGGTTACGCGCCTGATTTCTATCCCGACAACCTGGCCATTCGAAAACGAATGCTTAGCCTACCTCACCCCGCTCTCGGGGCGGTTTCAAAAGGTCCTTTGGCAGTGATGGCGTCCCTAAAATGCGCCCGTTTTACCCGGGTTCTTGGAGGAAATTACTCAAATTTCCTCCACATTTAGCGGGTCAAGTGGGAGAAAATTTTAGGGCAAAGACCTTTTGAGACAGCCCTACTTGTTAGAGCTGTTTTGATGGCCGCTATTTACAGAGTTCCACGATTATCACCCGTCAAATCCCGGTCGACTAGCGGCGTGGATTGTGGACCGAAGGAATTATTGCGGATGCGGTCTTAGACCGGCTGGTGCATAATGCCTATCCTGTGCCCATGCACAGCGAATCCCAACGGAAAACGCTTGCGATTCCATGAATCTTCGCGTACAACTGAACTAGCGGGTGACACCCGCGGACGCTCTGTTCACGTATTTCCGAACGCGCTGTTAACTTTGACCGAAATGCGCAGCCCTCAGATGGGAATAATGGTCTCTCTCGAGAAAAAGGACTGTCCCGAAGATGGGTGGTAGGTGCTGGCCGGGAGGAGGAATTTCGGATGGAGATGCGATTACGAGTGGCCCCAGGAGCATTCTCATCGGCGCATGAGGTGGTGTTACCGGTGTCTGCGGGGCGGATGCAAAGGGTGTTCATTTTGGCCTCGGTGGCTCGGGGCCAGAGCTTGATCGATGCCGTCGGCAGATTCATTCTGTAGGTGGTGCAAAGTATGACGGAGGTGTTGCGACACTTAAGGACGTCCATCGTACAGCGGACGGATGGCATGCAAGGCGGTGCCTGCCGGCTTCAGCATCCCGACCAACATACATACCTGGGCGATGGGGTGGGGTGTGCTATCGTGGCTTCTAGCCATGGACAGCCAAGTCCAAAACGGTTCGGTCATATTTGAACCCCACCTGGCCTCGCTGCAGCGTCCGAGGGGGGTGGTGTGTCAAGGATTTTACGACGTTTGGCCTCAGTTTTGCGGTTGACCCGACTTCAAAGGGCGTGTGCGTCCCTGTTATTGATGGCGGATCGGTCGCTGGAAGTGCCGGCGATAGTATCGGACGGCCCGTGTGCGTCCCTGTTATTGATGGCGGATCCCATGGCTCAGGTTTCGGTCAGCGTTAGGGTCGCCGACCCTTTGTCACCCGGCGCTGACGCCATTTTAACCGCACAACAGCTACGTGGGCTCGGTGTTTTCATCGATACCGACGAGTCAAGTGGATGGTGGCGTCTGGAGGCCTGTCGATGTAGACGGCATGACTCAGTTGGTCCCGAAGCTGACTACCCTGGCCGCCAACGGCACCACCTGACTGTACTTCCGCCGGTCGATCTTCAGTCAGACGGTGAGCCTTCAGTTTCGGCGGGCGCTCCGGCAAATGGGATACGAGTTGCTCTGGGCCAGCGGCGTCACCAGCCCGACCGTGCTCGGCGTTGATGGCTTGCAAGGCGGCGACCTGCCCGCCAGCCTCCTATTGGCATCCCTCACGGCTGACCGCGCTTGCATGCTTCCGGCGGAATGGGGTGTCTTGGCTACGTACTTGGAATTGGCGGATCTCCTACCTGCCCTTGGCTTCAAGGTGGAGCTGGCGACACATCCTCCGACCGGGGAACCGCTGGAGCCGTTGCGGAGCGTAGCCATGGCCAGGGTAGCCAGCCTGCCGAATTAGGTGCCACGTGTGATGTTGGGTCGAGAGCACAAACCAAAGGGAACCACGCGGTAGGCGTGCGGTGAGGAGGGTATTGCAGTGAAGATGGTAGATTGTGAGACGGCCTTGAGCGACTTGCGGTCGGGGATGAATGTCTACGTACAAGGCATCGCGATGACGCCCACGTTGCTGTTGCAGGCGCTGGCGGCAAGAACTCGCGAGCTTGCCGAGGTCTCGTTGTATCATATCCACTTGGAAGGACCGGTGCCCCACCTGGACCCCTCGTTGTCCGGGCACCTGCACGATATTTCCTGGTTCATCGGCCAAAACACTCGAAAATACGTCGAGTCCGGGCAGGCTTCCTACCTTCCCTTGTTTTTGTCCGATATTCCCGCCTTCGTCGAAAGGGATTTGCCTCTAGACTACGCGCTGATTCAGGTCAGTCCCCCCGACCGCCACGGCTTTGTCAGTCTGGGCGCCAGCGTAGAGGCCGCCCTAACTGCTATCAATAAGGCGCGAGTGGTGGTGGCTGCAGTCAACCCCAGGGTGCCCCGTACCTTGGGCTCGGCCGAAATTCCCGTCTCGGTCATTAGCTATGGGATATGGAATGCGCAACCGCTGTACGCGCCGGGTCCGGCTAGGAAGGACTCTGTACGGCGGGAAATTGCGGCCCGGGTTGCGGACTTAATTCCCGACCGGGCTACTCTGCAATTGGGCATCGGGGCCATTCCGGACTTGGTGCTCTCACTGTTGACCAACCACCGTGACCTCGGCATTCACAGCGAAATGATCTCCGATAGTGTGGTGCCCTTGGTGCAGCAAGGAGTAATAACCGGACGCTACAAGGCGGTGGATCGGGGCCGCCTGGTCTGCACTTTTGCCTTTGGCAGTCAGGCGCTGTATGACTTTATGGACAACAACCCCGCAATCGCCATGCGGCCCGTCGACTATACCAATGATACCGCCATCATACGCCGCCAGCCGCGTATGATCTCGATCAACTCCGCGGTGCAGGTCGATCTGACCGGCCAGGTTGCCGCCGAATCGGTGGGCGGGCGTATGCTGTCCGGCGTCGGCGGGCAAATGGACTTCGTTCGAGGTGCCAGTCTTTCTCCAGGGGGCTTTTCGGTGATTGCGCTGCCCTCGCGCACTTCGGCCGGCGAACCTCGCATCGTCCCCACCCTGTACCCCGGGGCGGCAGTGACCACCACACGCAACCACGTCCAGTTCGTGGTCACAGAGTATGGAGTCGCCAACCTCCACGGTCTATCGCTCGCAAGGCGCGCCCAACAACTGATTAACCTTGCCCACCCTGACGATCGTGATGCGCTGAGGGAGGCTGGTCGGGATCAGCTGAGTATCCTTTAGTGTTTTCGCAGGCCGCCTCAGCCGCGGATTGGTTGAAGCGCGGCCAGCCGGAGGCTGAAGTCCACACGACCTTTCACGCCTCGTTCCGCGTGTGAGAGACTAGCGACTGAAAACATACCAAGCAGTAGCACTGGCCGTCCAGACGCCGAGCATAGGGCAACACGACCATTTCCTTGCATCCTCACCATTGCACCGCGTCAAAGCTTTCCGGCAGCGTTTGCACGGGGTACTGAGAGAACGTTTGAACGAATAGATTTTCCCAGGCGTGGTTCACAACATCGTCAATCAGAGGATTGACCATCGATGGATCGAGCGTATGGGGCGGAATTCCCTGTTTTCGTTGTTCGAAGAATGGCAACTGCAAAAGGTTGACACTACTTCAGGAAACTGGTCCATCTGCTCAACGTGCCGACTTTTTGGACCGAGGTGGAGGTTGCATTGCTGAAGACGCGCCGCTACCACGATGCCATTTGGTTCTTCCCGGGTACCTGGACCGGTCGTTGGCTCTCATCTGCGTTATTTCGCCAGCTGACCATCGGCCCGCTCACCCCCCTAGCGGTCGCAGCCTACCGTGGCCTACGAACCGTTTCGGACGAAACAGTCGATGGTGCGTGCCTCGCCGATGTGGTGTCGTGAAATCCTATCATGTTAATCCTGCCGCGCAACTCCGGTCAAGTAACCAAGTTCCATGTTTCGTCATGCGTCGGCACTGTCCCCAGGCGTAAGCACCGGGACTTTACCTCCGATTCTGGTAAAATGAATGACTGGCGCGATCCTCAGACCAGAGCCTGATGGATGGCATTCCAGAACTCGAGCCGTGCGGTCATGACCCTTTGGGCGGTGTCCCGACTTTGTTGCAGACGATCAAGACGGCCGGCGCATAGCGCTTTCAAGAGTTGCGCCACCATGGGCCCGTGTTTGTCGCCGTCGACTTCAATATGCCGTTCAAGATAATAGGTGAAACGTTCAACGGGCTTGCCATCTAGTCGCCATTGCGCTAAAAGAGCGGTAAAAAGGGTCGGAATTAAATCTTCCCGGCCATAAAAGAAGGCGGCCGCCACTTCATGCAGGGGAGCTTGGCGTGCAATGTGCAGGGTGTGCGACACGAACGCTTGGGCGGGACGCGGTGCGTTGGCGTTCACCAGGGCCACCTCGGGCGTCTGCCCGGCCGCGACTTCGGCCACTAGCTCTTCAACCGGTCGAGTATCCGCTCCGACTTCCCGCATAGCTGCTAAATAGAGTTCAAAATGGCTCGCATAACCCCCACACCCATCTTGATCCGACTCTTCGTCCAGTACTATTTCATTGATGAGCCGAGCGAACTTTGGTACGGTCCGCGGTGTCCAGGGTATGACGACAGACGTGAGATCTTGCTGCAGCCGTTTGGCAAGGCTCATGAAATCCCAAACGGCATACACATGATGCTCCATAAAGACTCGAAGACGACCCAGTGAGTCGATCGCACGGTACAACGGGTGAGTCCTGAGTTGGTGTCTTAAGTGATTCAATTCGACTTCTTCTATCGTCAGAACCTCCAGTGACCAATGTCTGAGGCCAGTCTAACACATGACGATGATGGACCGTTTGACCTTATGCCGTTAGATACGACTTTTTTGGGTCAGGCGTCATACCATAATCTTACGAAATTTTTTGATGAGGCGTAACCAGAAAGGTTCAAGAGGCGTTATAACTATAAAGAGGAGGGAGACCATCATGCAGAAACGACCTGTCGATCAAAAGCGGGCCGACTACTATCTGTATACCTGGCAAATTCGGGCCGTACAGAAAATTTCTCGCGAGAGCAAAATACCGCCCTCCGAAGTGGTGCGCTCGCTGCTCAAAGAGGCATTGTCGCAACACGGTTTGGAGTCTATTCAATAATCCGGCATATTTTTAAATCCTATACGGGGCGGCTGTCTTCGGGCAGCCGCCTTTTATGTTGGGGGATTAGGGGGGAGCCGTCCCGACGGTGGATGAGATGCGCCAGCCTGCATCTAAATGCTTGAGCACGGTCGTGCCTTCGACTCGGCGTCGATGCTGGGTGTAGGTCCAGTGATGCCCCAGACGATTGATAGACGCGGTTTGATAACCAACCCGCGCAGTCCATTCAGCCGAGGCGTTGTTACCGTTTTGCGTCACCGATACCAAATGGAATTGACTCATCTGCACGTGAAGTGTCCGGGTAAATGAGGCGCGGCTTAGGGCCGATTGATAGTGTGCCAGGGCTTTTCGCCATGCCGGGGAGTTGGGTTGACAAATGCTAGACAAGAGTTTTTTTTCCTGACGGATGAGTGTATCTGTGACAGAGGCGGAAGGCGACTGGCCTTGGGGTATTTCTTTGAAGGAAATCGTGGGGAAGGCATTGGACAGCATCCGTTGAATAGTGTGCGATATCGCTCGGTGGTTCACTGTGGTCCCACTGCCGCAAGCCGCGATGCCCAGTAAGCACCCTCCCAGGATGAGGGACTGACCTATACGTTTCACGGCTCGTTGCCCCCTTCTTGTCGTAGTGCCCATTGTACACTCTCATTCGTATCGGCTCCACAGGTGCCATCCTTCTTGGAACGCTTTTGTGTACAATAACGGTAGAAGAAGGAGGGGCAATAATTTGGATGACACGTTTCGAGTGAGTCGGGACTCTCTGGGCGAGGTGCGTGTTCCCCGAGAGGCGCTGTTTGGCCCGCAAACCCAACGGGCCGTGGCCAACTTCCCGATTAGTGGTCTAAGACTGTCGCGGCGCTTTATCCGTGCGCAAGGCATTATTAAATGGGCAGCGGCTCATGCTAATAAAGAGGTGGGTGCGCTTTCGCCAGAGCTCGCCGATGTCATCATGAAGGCTGCTGACGAGGTTATTGATGGGCGGTGGGATCGTGAGTTCGTGGTGGATGTGTATCAGGCTGGCGCCGGTACATCACAAAACATGAATGCCAATGAGGTGATCGCGAATCGGGCGCAAGAAATTCTCGGAGCTGAGCGGGGGGACGTGTCGGTGGTCCACCCCAATGACCACGTCAATATGGCGCAGTCGACCAACGACACCATTCATGTGGCCATCCATATTGCGGGGGCCGAGGCGGTCAGCCACGACCTGTTGCCGGCTGTAGCGGTCGTGGCGAACACCCTAGAGATGAAAGGCCACGAGTGGATGGGGATTGTGAAGTCGGGTCGGACCCATTTGCAAGATGCCGTACCGATGAGACTCGGTCAAGAGGTCAATGGCTGGGCGGGCGCCTTAAAATATTGGCAAGCAGCCTTGGAATCATCTGTATCTAAGCTATATGCCATCGGACTCGGCGGCAATGCGGTTGGGACCGGGATTAATGCCCACCCGGAGTACAAGAGCCGGGCGATACGCGCCGTGGCCGACAAGACCGGAATAGCCTTTCGTCCGCCGAACAACATGTTCACCTTTATCCAGAACCTGGACGCGGTGTTGGAGATCTCAGGACTAGTGCGGGGATTGGCCACGGCCGTAGGAAAAATTGCTAATGACATTCGACTTTTAAGTTCGGGGCCCCGAACCGGGTTAGCCGAGTTGCAGCTTCCTGCCGTACAGCCTGGCTCGTCTATTATGCCGGGTAAGGTCAATCCGGTCATGGCTGAGATGATGAACATGATTTGTTATCAGGTTTTGGGATGCGACACGACGATTCAGGCGGCCGTGGGCGGCGCCCAACTTGAACTTAACGTCATGATGCCCGTGATCGCTTTCAATTTTTTACACGCCATCGAGATTCTGGCCAATGGTCTCACCGCCTTCGATACCCAGGCATTAAGGGGGCTTAAGGCCGATCGAGAGAAGGTTCAGGGGTATGTGGAACTGAGCACGGCGATTGCGACGGCGCTCAACCCCTATATTGGCTACGATCAAGCCGCAATTGTGGCCAAGACGGCGTTTAGTGAAAAGAAAACGGTGCGTCAGGTGGTCTTAGACCAGCATCTGATGGATGAAGAGCAGCTAGCAGAAGCCCTCGACTTAGAACGGCTCACCCATCCAGAGAGTTAGATGGCTGGGGTAGCTGAAGAACTCTTCGCGCCGGAGCTTTTTTCAGGCCGGATCGCTATCATTACCGGAGGCGGCACCGGCCTTGGACGGTATATGGCTGAGTATTTTGGGAAACTCGGGGCCCGTATTGCCATTATCGGGCGCAGACAAGACGTGCTGGATCAGGCGCGGGACACGCTGTCTGACTTAGGGATTCCGGTTTTGGCCCAGGCTACTGACATTCGCGATTATGAAGCGTTGGAGGCCGTCGTGAGGGCAGTGGTGGCACAGTGGGGGAAAGTCGATATTCTCGTGAACAACGCGGGCGGGCAGTTTCCTAAGCGGGCATTGGATATTTCTCCGGCCGGGTTTGATGCGGTCGTACGGACTAACCTTTACGGGACGGTCAATATGACCCAAATCGTCGCACGCACCATGGTGGAAACTGGCGGAGGCTCTATTATCAACGTGGTGGTCAGTTCTCTGGAACGCGGGATACCAGGCGTGGCTCATACCACAGCAGCCCGGGCTGGAGTGGTCGGCTACATGCGGACGGTGGCCCGTGAGTGGGGCCGCCACCATATTCGTATTAACGCGGTCGGCCCGGGTCTCATCGAAACCCCGGGATTCCGCCAGGAAATGGTGGAGACGGGTGACCCGGAAGTCGTCGCCAAGACCGTGAAGCAGGTGCCACTAGGAAGACTGGGGCAGCCCTCTGACGTGGCTTCGGTGGTCGCGTTTTTAGCGAGTCCAGGCGCATCCTACATTACTGGGCAATACATTACGGTCGATGGGGGCAACGGGTTAGACGGCGGTCTGTCGGTGCTGCCGACCTCCTAGGTCCAACGAGGTCGCCGTAGGCTGAGCCAGACGATGGCCAGTACGATAAATGCCGCCCCGACGAGTTGGCCCAGGTCGAGATGCACGTGCAAAAACAGCATCGATGCGGTGACCGCTGTAACAGGTTCCGCTGTGGCCAACAACCCGGCTTCCGAGGGGTGCAAGTGGTGAAGGCTGGCCAAGTAAAGCGAGAAAGCCGCTAAGGTTCCTAATAGTACGACGAACAGGGTGAGAAAAAGGGGGATGGGATTATAGAAGTGGGCCGGGATTTCCCAGATGGGGTGCACCCCAAGGGAGACCACGGCTCCGACCAGCATGCCCCAACCGACCACGAGTGGGGCATCGTATCGTTGAATCAAGGCTAGGGGCTGCAAGGTATAAAAGGCCAACAAGAGTGCCGACAATAGACCCCAGGCAATAGCCGATGAGGGTACTTCCAACCGATCCAGATGCGCGCCGGTGACCAGAAGAAGGGTGCCGGCTAGGGCGAGTAGCGTAGCGAACGAGGCACCTTTCGGAGGTGCCTTGCGATAGGATAGAGAGAAGTAGGCCACAATCATCGGCGGACCCAAATATTGGAGAAGGGTAGCTGTGGCAGCATTGCCACGGGCAATGGCCTGAAAGTAGCTGAATTGAACGCCGTAAAGGCCCACCACGCCGAATAGTGCCAAGTTGAGCCATTGGGAGGGGTCGGTGATTAACGTGCGCGATCGGGAGTCTTTTTTAATAAAAGTGTGCCAGATTACGAGCGCCAATCCCGAGACCAGCATGCGCAGTGCCACTAACCAGGCTGTTGAAAAGTGGTCGCGTTGGAATAATACTTGAGCGGCGGTGCCGGATAGACCCCAGAATGTGGCGGCTGTTAGCACCATGACGATTCCGCGAATTCTTGACCGATTGTGGGACCTTGGGGACACCGCCGTCGTCAGTGTTGTCATTGATGTCATTATAAAAGCTCTAGGGTAGTAGGAGAAGAGCCAGGCAGGGCAAGAGGCGGACTATTATATGATAAGGCGGGTTTCGTCATCAAACGGTTGCGCCTACCTACCCGGAACCGTTAATGTTATAGGGATAGAATGTGAGCGGATGGACCACCCAAAGAGCCACTGTTGCCAATAACCGAGTGGATCCGGGAAATGCAGCACACGATATTGAAAGACGGCACAGGAGGTCTAGGTATGGCGACTGAGATTCACAAAACGGCTAGCGGGTGGATGTTGGATCCTGCGGTAGTCGGTGTCGCCATAGATTCTCGCCAAGTTAAACCCGGATACGTCTTTGTAGCTATCCCGGGACTAATGGCGGACGGTCATGGTTTTATTGAGGATGCCGTAGATCGAGGAGCCGTCGCAGTGGTGGGTGAGCGCCATATTATGAATGTGTCGGTTCCCTACGTGAAGGTTCCTTCGAGCCGAAGGGCGGCGGCGGAACTGGCGGCGTTGTTGTACGATTATCCGTCTTTGGAACTTACCACGATTGGCATCACCGGGACCAACGGCAAAACCTCGGTGGTGTATTGGCTGGCCGCTTTAATCCGCGCTGCGGGAAGCCGGTGCGGCATGGTGTCCAGCGTTGCCAACGATAACGGTCGGACCATCCATGAATCGGTTCTGACAACACCCGAGAGTCCAGACTTGCAACGCCAGTTGCGTGAGATGGTTCAAACCGGTGTATCTTATGGTGTCATCGAAGTATCATCCCATGGCTTGGCCCAGCATCGGGTGGACGAAGTGGCCTTAGATTTAGCCGTTCTAACTAACATTACGCGGGAACATTTAGATTTTCATGGCACCATGGATAATTACATCGATACCAAAGCTTCATTGTTTGATCGAATGAAAACAACATCTTTTGGAGCGGTAATCAATGCCGACGACTACTTCAGTCAGCGTATTTTAGAGCGGGTCAAAGGGTCGGTGGTGACTTATGGGATAAAAAAGGGTGACGTTTTAGCGGAAATCGTGGCACAGACCCCCTGGTCGTCAAAGGTTCGTTTTCGCCACCCAGGGTTTGACATTACCGCCCCGTTAAACCACCCTGGCACTTATAACGTCTATAACGCGGCTGCTGCGGTCGCGGCGGCCTTTAGTCTGGGATTCGACATGCGATTGATCGAAGCGGCCATCCCGCATCTGCCGGAGGTGCCCGGACGCATGCAAGTGTTTCAAGTGCCAAGCCGACCGACCGTGATTGTGGATTACGCGCACACGCCGGACGGATTGATACAGTCGTTGAAGACCGTGCGTCGCATGACTTCAGGGAAAATCTGGTTGGTGTTTGGAGCCCGGGGTGGTCGTGATCGAGGTAAACGGCCTGAAATGGGTGAGGTGGCTGCGCGACTGTCGGACCGTGTGGTATTGACGAGCGATAGTCCCAATGACGAGGCCCCCCACGAAATTGCTCAAGCGATCTTGGAAGGTATCCGGGCGGTTGATGCTTCGAAGTTGGCCTTGATTGAGCTCAGTCGGGAGGCAGCCATTCAGTGGGCGGTGTCGCGGGCTGACCAGAATGATTGTGTGTTAGTCACCGGTCGGGGGCCCGAACTGTTCCAATATTTTTATGGACGCCGGGTGCGCCTGGAGGATGCCAAGGTGGCCCAAGAGGCACTGGGATTGTCCGAACGGCCTAAAGGAGCCGATGGGATTGGCATCCGTTAGCGTTATAATCCCCGCCTACAATGCGGCCGTTACCATTGGGGATGCCATTCGGTCGGCTCTCCAGCAGCACGCTGGCCTGGTCTCAGAAGTGATTGTGGTCGACGATGGATCCTCAGATAATACGGCGGAAGTGGTAAGCCAGCAATTCCCCCAAGTGCGTTTGATGCGGGTGGCTAACGGTGGGCCATCGCAAGCCCGTAATTATGGAATGCGCCAGGCTGAAGGGGACTGGCTTGCTTTTTTGGATGCCGATGATCGCTGGCACCCAGACAAGTTGTCGGTTCAACTGAGTATCCAAAGTCCAGGTGTGGAACTTGTCGCTTGTGATTGGGTACGGGCTCAGGAATTCCCCAGTATACCCGCGAGCATACCAGTGTCGCAGTTGGAATATCGTGACCTATTGACCATGAATCAATTTCAGACGTCTACGGTCATGATTAGTCGACGGCTGGCGAATGAGCTTAATGGGTTCGATCCGACCGTGGACGGCGCGGAGGATTGGGATTTTTGGCTTCGTGCCGCTCTTTATACCCGAGTGATGAAGGTTGATTGGCCGTTGGTTCAGTATCGTGACGTGGCTACGGGATATAGCAAGGATGTGTGGAGGGTGTACATGACCATGCAGCCGATGCTGGATAAGCATCGGGGAACGGATGTGATGAGCCCAAGAGAGTTCGCCACCCTCGAATCGTGGCATCATTTGCGCTTTTGGGTCGCGTTTCGGTTGGCACATGACGCTGTGCATGCCCGAATAGCTTGGCGCAATGCTGTACAAAAGCGTTTGAGGCGGCGTTTGCCGGGGGCGGTCGTTGGCTATTTGTTGCCGTTTTTATTTAAGCGCGTGCGGCGGTCGCGTTCATCGAAATCACGAAATAGATTGGGTCACGCATAGGAATACACCTTTGCGGCAGTATGAAGAGCGAATTGTTTTACTTTCGTCAAATAGGAACCGGGCGGTTTATGAAAATGCCGCTAAACCCTTTCCAGGCATTCCTTAGCGCGATTTAGGGGTCGTGCAATTCATCCGAAATTTGGACTAGACATTGGTCAATCCGATAGATATAATCAGTTCTGCTGTCGTAAGATAGCGTCGGTCCTTGAAAACTATATCATCATGTGTCAGCCAAGGAACACACGAACGATCAGAAGTCAGAACGACCGAGTCATGGAGAGTTTGATCCTGGCTCAGGACGAACGCTGGCGGCGTGCTTAATACATGCAAGTCGAGCGGCCCTTCGGGGCAGCGGCGGACGGGTGAGGAACACGTGAGTAACCGGGCGTCCGGTGGGGGATATCGGGCCGAAAGGCGCGGCAATCCCGCATACGGTCTGTACGCAGGGGCGTGCAGAGGAAAGGCCTTCGGGTCGCCGGACGGGGGGCTCGCGGCCCATTAGCTGGTTGGGGGGGTAACGGCCTCCCAAGGCGACGATGGGTAGCCGGCCTGAGAGGGTGATCGGCCACACTGGGACTGAGACACGGCCCAGACTCCTACGGGAGGCAGCAGTAGGGAATCTTCCACAATGG
>JAJZXX010000087.1 GCA_021806205.1 Bacillota bacterium
GGATACGCGTCTCGGTTGTTCCGAAAACACCTACTAAACTATCAACCGTTCACCAAGCGCCTAAAAAGGCGGAAGTTTGGGATAAAAATCATGGGAAGCAAATTTTTTTCTTAGTATCGTTGTGAAGACAAATCTTCATCCCTGACTTGTATGACCAACTCGGTTCATCTAGATTGACATTCGCTCAATGGAAAGCCTCGAACCGCGTGCGTCGATTAATAGGTTTGTTGGTATGTCGCGCGACAGCCCAAGAACCGAGCCCTACGCATCCTTGACGCTTCCTCCAATCGATAACGGTCTGTCCGCATCGGGCGACCATGCAAAATCGCATGGCCACCGTAACCATTTCGGGATCGCGACCATTTTGCTCACATATTGACTATCGCGTAGAAAGGACGAACCATCACGAGATCTCTCATATCTGTGTTAGTGATGGGAACGGGACTCTTGGCTGGGTGCGGGGTTTTCACCACGAAGCCTACTTCCGCAAGTCCGAGCCCAGTGAGTCATGCGACGGCACCCGCCACGTCGACACCGAGCAGCACGTCGACGGTGTCCGGTGCTTCGGATTCATCGAATGCTTCGACCAAACCATCAGCAAAGGCTCCGGCAAAAATCCGCTGGACCTTTGACGGTCCGCTCCCGGAAACGGGCGGCATCGGCTTCGACATTACATGGAACCAGTTCGTGTGGCCGCGGACGTTCCAACCGGCGGATTTTAGCCGGGTTCACTTCTGGGACCACGGATACCGGTTTACCTTTCTCATGCCCAGTACGCATGTGGATGTGACAGGACCCCTAGGCCTGAGCATGCCTAAACTCGTATTCAACCGCCCGTACGCGGTGCACACGAATTGGGTGAGTAGCATCATACTCCACCCGATTGGCAACAACCTGCTCGTGACCTGCATCTTGCTCCGCCCCGCCAGCCGCTACAGTTTCGGGACCTCGCCCAGTCATATGAGTCGTTCACTGACTCACGCACGGGGCAAGCCCCGTGGGTTCTGTGGTGTACTGCTTCTCCGCATCGTACATGTCGCATTGGACACTTTGGAGTACGGCACTGACAGTTTCCACGTTGCCATTTAGCCGCCAAGCATCCCGTTGGACACATTCGCGGTGGCCTTTTCCTGTTCGGAAGGAAGTCGAGTCATTCTCCCTTGAATCTTGTGTTACGCTGATGTTCTGCCTTTGCGTTGCTTGTGATAATGATTGTGAATGCCACTGTTGAGAACTCTTCGTCCTGAGTTGCGGATTTTTTCGACACAATCGTTGTGCAATAGGAAAAATATTTCAAAGTGGGCATCACACATGGCCTTATCGGGATATTCTAACTTTTCATTGGCGCAGTACAATAGGAACGCGCTATACAAATCCCGTTGCACTTTCCTATCGTCAGGAAGTACATGCCATCGCTGACTCAGTTTCTTTTTGTTCTTCTCGTCGAGGATGTGATCATATTGACTCGCCGCAAAGGTGACGTTATTGACCTCATAGACGTGCCCACCCGTGTCGTTAAACACTTGCTTGACTCGGCTGAGAAAGTAACCGGGGCTGCGATTCTGAATACTTTTGCCGAATCGCTTGCGTCGTTTCCATTGGCCTGTTTTTTCGTCTTTCTTGGCTTCTTTCGTTTTCCGCTGTAATTGCTTGAATTTCATCGGTTCAATGTAGAGAACATCACCATAGGAACGCAGACGGTTAATTTCTTCGTTGTGGGCCAATTTTCTATTCACAGCCGCCTTGCGATGGAGTTCCTTCGCCTTTGCCTTTGCTTTGAAGTAGCGAGCGGAGAATCTCCACGTCTTGCGTCCCTTTTTCACGCGGCCTTTTTCATCGAAGTTTTGCGGGTTGGTTGCTCGCTTAGAACGATCCATATATCGTTGCAGGTTAGCCAGTTTATGCTCCATATCTAGTGATCTTGGTGAACGCTCGGCCAGGTTCTTTAGAATCACATGCTCATCGGTCACAACGCCCAACGATTGTGTGCCTAAGTCGGTACCGATCCTCCCTGTTCCGCAGGTGTGGCGAAAGCTGCCGTCCTTCTTCCGCTTGGCTACAGGCGAGCCTTCCAGCACCATTTGGAGGAAATACCTTAGCTTGCCGCGTATCACCTTCGTCACGACACGGTTGTTTCGTATCCGATACGTGGGCAAGAGGGGTTGCTCCCTACGGTACAATGCACTGTTCTGTTGATCAACCTCATTGCTGTGTTCCGTGTAGTATCGCACGTTCGATAGGGTCTCTTCGATGAATAGGTCATGGGATTTGGTGATGAGTGGGAAGGCCATCCCATTGTGTTGCACGTAGAATTGATTTGTCTTCTTGTCATATTTCAAAATAATAGAACGCTCTGCTTGCTTACCTTGAATGGTAATGAAGTCGTCGCGCTGGTAAAAGTAGACGTTCTTCGCATTGCGGAAAAGGAGTCCTTCAATGGATTGCCACGCCATTTCACATGCTGACCAAACAGTCACGGCATCGGGCCAGTGATACTTTGTGTTGTGTAGCATCTCACCGTATAATCGCCCGTGTGCAAAAGTGACTCGGTATGCTTCTTGCATCGCCTGGAGTTTTTCGAGCAGTTGCTTTTTCTCTGCTTCAAATGTCGCGATCTTTTCTTTGTTAACCGTATGTTCCACCTGCTCATAAATCCTGTGGAGTCGCCTCATGGTCTTCTTGTGGGATTTCGTTCGCACCATTTGGTCATATCGTTTCTTGAGTTCGCCCAGTACCGTGTTGCGGATGACTCGCAATTGTTCTTGTATGCGTTGCAACACAATAGATTGCTCTAGTGTCACGAGCAATTCCACTTCTACCACGTGGTTAGGCGATAATTCACGGATTTTCTTCAACGCATTCTTTTCGTCTGTTCGTGGCTTTCGCTGACGCTTCTTTCGTTCTTTTGGCATCGCTCGTCCGCCTTTCCTTGCGCGTTTGTTCTCGGATGTACCGTTGTACCGTTTCGGCGCTGACGTTCCCAACCGTACTGACGAAGTACCCTTTGCTCCACAGTGATCCGCTACGGCTATAGAACTTCTTCAATGCAGGGAATACTTTAAAGAGCTCTATTGCCGAAATGCTCTTAAGGGTCCTGACCATATCCGTCGGTGCAACCGTAGGCTTGGCTGAGATGAACAGATGAATATGATCGGGCATCACTTCTTGCTCAATAATCTCATATTGATACTGTTCACTGATCGTTTGTAGGATTTCCTTTAGTTTTGTTTGCACGTCACCACGCAGGACGGTAAATCTGAATTTTGGGCACCAGATGATATGGTACTGCGCTAAGTAGCGGCAATGATTTAATGTCTTGTACTCACTCATCGGCACTCAACTCATACTTTTCTTGAACGGCACGGCGGATTAGATCTAAATATGTGAGTGTCGTTTCTTCTTCAACAGAATAAACACGCGCTAAGTTTTCCAGTTCCATCTTCCATCGCGAGGGGATTGCTATGTTAATTTGAACATTGGGCATCTCGGTCACTCCCTACATATTCATTATACGTGAGTATTATGAATTCGTAAATATGCAAAAAACTGCGCCGATTCATCCTGACGGCAAGCCGACAGGTTTTCCCGGCTGGCCTTTATAACGAAGATGGAGACCGGCCTGCCTGGGCGAGTCTGACTGCCCGTTCCCCCCCTCTCTTGTAGGCTAAGCATCCAGCGCCGGGCCTTCTTGCGGAGACGGGTTTTCGGATGCTAGCCGCCTGCGATCCATCACCGTCCCGAGGGATTGCCGTCGTAGTCGCCGGGTATTCGACTTCCCCATCCCAAAAGTCCAGCCTAAGCATCCGGCCAGATATTTGCCGGGCGGTTATTGACGCGAGTGAGGACATCAAAATTGCAACCGGTATGCGCCCGCAAGCATTGCTTCATCATCGTCGGCCTCGAATGGGCGTTCCACGAATCCTTCTTGGAGGCAGTATTTGACGGATAGAACTACCTCTTACGGTAAGAATCCGTCTCACCACGATTCTTATTATTGAAGGATAATCTTTTCGTGTGGCGAATATTATTATCGTAATATTTTATTTCCTAATTGAGGTGGCTTATGCAACGCATCCGCCCTTTCATTTCACTGGTGCTGGCGTTGGCCCTAATGGCGCTGGTCCTCGGCGTCGCGTCCAACGGTCTCGGGCCCCTTCCCGCCTTGGGTCCTACGTTTAATCCCACAACCGGAGTGTGGACCGTAGCCGGCGACGCACACCCGCCGCATAGCGAATCCCTGAATGTCCCCGGCCTTCAAAAGCCCGTCGCCGTCACTTTCAACAGTCAAGGCACCGCCTTCATTAATGCCAAGACCAACCATGATCTTTTCTTGGTGATCGGCTATCTCCAGGCCAAGAACCGCCTGTTTCAAATGGACTTGGAACGCCGGCAGGGCGAGGGGCTCCTTTCCCAAGTGATAGGGCCGGCCGCACTACCGTCTGACCGGTTTGAACTCCAGTTGGGGATCTTAAGAAGCGCCCGCACCAACTGGCTTTTGTTACCGTCAGCGAGCCCCGCCAGAAAAGCCTTGATCGCTTATGCCGCCGGGGTCAATGATGTGATTCGGGCCGACGAACAGCACGGCACCTTGCCCCTCATGTTTAAGCTTCTGGGGTATCAGCCGGCGCCGTGGACGCCGATCGACAGCCTCGTGATCCAAGGCGACATGACCCAGAGCCTCGACTACACCACCGCCCCCATTGAGTACCGGCTCTTGACCCGTTCTCTGGGTGCCGCAACGACCCGCGCCTGGTTTCCGATTCAAGAGCCGAACCCTCAGCATCCCTATGATCTGGGACCCTATCACAAACTGCCCTTGGCTCCAATCGAATCCCAGGCCATGGTTCAAAACGCCTTTGCTTTGACGGGCGGAGTTCCCTCGGGAGCCTTGATGCACTCTACGGGGGTTAATCAGATAGCGAGTGCACCTCGTGGTTATACCGGTGCAGTTCAAACCATCGCCTTAAGAGACGTTAGTCACCTGACCCAAGCCTGGCATCACAGTTTTTCGGACAGCAACAACTGGGCTGTTTCCGCACAAAAAACCGCCAATGGCAGCACGATGATGGCTGGCGATCCGCATCTTACCCAAACCCTGCCCGCCATTTGGTATCAAATTGCCGCACAATCGCCCGGCTACCACTTTTCAGGCGTAAGCATCCCCGGTCTCCCGATCATCATCATCGGATATAATCAGAACATCGCGTGGAGCCTGACCAACGTCCAAAACCAAGCCACATTCCTGTACCGGGAGACCACAAGTCATGTCCACCCCAACCAGTATCGGTGGAACAATCGTTGGCGGCTAATGAAACTGGTTCATTACAGCATCCCGGTCAAAGGTCAAAAGAACGTCAATATGATTGTTAGGCTCACGATAAACGGACCGATTATGACACAATCGGGTCAAACTCTGGCCGTCGACTGGATTGGGGCACTGCCGTCCAATGACTTGCAAGCATTGCTCGATGTGACAAAAGCCCGGAATTTTTCCGCGTTCAAAAACGCCCTGAGGCTCTGGCATACTCCCAGTCAAAACTTCATTTATGCTGACCGTCATAAAAACATTGGTCTTATCTCCGCCGGCTACTATGCCGAGGTCGCGCACGGAAAGCCCTGGACCGTCATGTCGGGGAACGGCTCTCAGAACATTGTCGGTACCATCCCCGACCAAGCCGTGCCCCAATCGTACAATCCCAAGTCTGGCCTCGTGTTTTCCGCTAATCAGCGTGAAGTGACCAGCGCCTATCCGTACTATATTGGCACCGCCCTTAACTTCTTTTCCACCGGATATCGCGCCGACACCATCTACCACAGCCTGAGCCATGCGACTCGACTTACTCCGAAGCAATTTGCCGCGTTGCAAAATGACACGCAAGACTACCTGGCGACCCAGGTGGTTCCCGAATTGCTTAAGGCGCTAAAAAGTAAACCGCTTAGCCCCGAAGAAGCCCAAGCGGCAATTTTGCTGTCAAATTGGCATGAAAATATGAGCGCCAAGTCGCCTGCGGCTTCCATCTGGTGGACCTTCATCAATCAATACATTCAAGCCACCTTTGGACCGTGGTGGAAGGCTTCTCACGTGCCGGTGGCCCAAGACTCCAACCTCCAATTGGGTTCAACCAGCGAGGTCGGCACGGTCTTGGTCGAAGACCTTCAAAAGTGGACGGCCCAAGATCCGACCAATCGCGCATTTACCCCACCGGGAAGTTCGCCCCGCACCGCCTCCACCGTTATGGCCGAAGCGTTCCAAAAGACGGTCCGGCACCTCTCTCAAATTCTTGGCAATAAGCCACAGAATTGGCAGTGGGATCGTATCCATTTTCGCCACTTTGCGTCGTTGGCTCAGGTACCAGCCTTAGGGTACGGGCCACGGGGATCGAGCGGTGATCAATGGACGGTAGACGCCGCAGATGGAGGACTTGTCTCCACGGCGGGACCTAGCTGGCGCATGATTGTCAACTGGCAGGGCTCAACACAGGCGCCGCTGACAGAAGGTGTATACCCCGGCGGTCAAAGTGAGAACCCCTTGTCGCCCTGGTATGCCAATCAAATCAACGCCTGGTGGACAGGTCGGTACTACCGGATGACCTCGGTCAGCCAAGCCATTCATCAGAAAGGGGACGCTTCATGGACACTAAAACCGTAACTCCCCCCACGAGATCGTCACCATTGATCGGCCTTCCCCAGCGCCTGTTCCTCGTCGGTCTCGCGTTGGGCATCCTGGTGGTCTATTTGGGGACGACCATCGGCATTTGGCCCATGCCGCTTTTAGCCTCGCTGGTATGGGCCGTGATCGTCCCGAGCACCACCTGGCAATACGTCGGAGCCCTCATCATGTCTGTGATAGGATACGCCATACCGCTTATCATTGCGGCAATCACTCTGCCGGTAGGCCGCGCCGCTTCAGTCATCGCGGCGGTGATGGGGTTTAGTCGGGCAGGCATACTGGTCTTCTTATTCACTTTCGTTCTGGCCGCCTCTATGGCGATAGCCGGAGCCTGGGTCGGTCATGCGATCCGACTGCTGGCCAGGCCCCTGGGTGATCGGCATGGCGCCTAAGCCTTCCGCCTTTAACGTTCGGCCGGCTCTTCGGCCCTCACGTTGGATACCACCTGCAAATCGACGAACTCCGCGTGTTCTAATACGTAGTTAACAGGATTATCCGCCCAAAATGATTGCCAGCGAGGGCGAGACACTGGCTGCCCCATAATGATTTGATGGGCTCCGATTTCCGTGGCAACTTGCACGATGGTCTGGCCAATCGCGGTGGCTGGAGCCGTGCGTGTGATGACCGTGGCATTGAATTGGTCACTTAAGGCCTTAATACCCTTAAGATGCTGCTCTTCGCGTTCCGACAGCCCGCGTCCCGGCTGGATGGTAATCACCACCAACACCAGTAAATCGGCCGCGAGCCGATCGGCAATGCGCCAGCCTCGGCGGATAAGCTGCTCGGAATGAGGCCGATAGTTCACGCACACCATGATTTTCTCCCGCGGGACCGGTACCGATAGTTTTTCCCGAATCGCATCGAGTCGCGCATCGACATCATCGGCGACTTCGAGCAATGCGAGTTCCCGCAGCGCGGAAAGATTCCCCAACTGAAAGAAGTGCGCCAACGCCGCCTCAACTTTACTCATAGCGTATATCTTGCCCTGAGTGAGACGCTCTTGAAGGGTTTCGGGCGGCACATCGACAAGTTTTAGTTCTCTGGCCCGATCCACAAACCAGTCGGGAATGCGCTCGCGCACACTCACACCAGTAATATGAGCCACCTTGTCATGCAAACTCTCCAGGTGTTGTATGTTGACGGTAGTGACCACGTCGATGCCGGCATCCAATAGCTCAATCACATCTTGGTACCGCTTCAAGTGGGCCCCGGCTTCGGGGACGTTGGAATGGGCCAGTTCATCGACCAGAGCAACCTGAGGACGGCGCCTCAAAATAGCCGCTATGTCCATTTCCCGATAGTCCCGGTCTTCAAACCGGACCGTCTTGGGCTCAATCATTTCCAAATCTTTGACCTGAGCCCAGGTTTCCTGGCGACCGTGCGTCTCAAGCCAACCAATGACTATGTCAACGCCTTTTTCCTTAACCACATGCGCATCTTGCAACATTTTATAGGTTTTCCCGACCCCCGGGGCCGACCCAATATAGATGGTCAGGCGACCTGCTTCTGGTTCGCGTTCGACCATCATCGATCCCTCCCTAGGTCCGTATCTTGATCGCCTTCGGGGATTGAGGCAACCTCCACCAAGTCGCTACGAGGCGGCCTTTCTCGCCATCCCACAATCCTTAAATCAATAAAACGCAAATTGCGCAGGAGATACGAGACCGGATCACCGATGACGAGGCGACGCCATTTCGATCCTGGACGAGGCTGACCAATAACAATCTGAGTCACGTTGTAACGTTTAGCGACGTCCAAAATGGCTTCACCTATGGGGCGATCATTTAAGGGCTCCACCACAAATCGCGCGTGAAACTTCTCAGCCAACGCACGACAATCCGCCACGGCAGCGGGTTCAACCGTAAGCCCGCGCCAGTCGGACTCAGACTGATTCACAGCGGTTACCACCACCAGATCCGCCTTCATCCGCTCAGACATGCGGGCGCCGATTCGCACCAGGTGTTCTGCGCGACTGGGATAATTGGCACACACCATGACGTTTTCGCGGGCACCCACCGGCCCTTCGATTTTGCGTCGCTCATGCGACTCCTGGAGCCGCTGATCCACGTCTTCCGCCACTTCGCGTAAAGCGAGTTCCCTTAAACTGGACAGATTTTCATAACGAAAATAGTGGTCAAGCGCCGACTGCACCTTATCCATGGGAAAAATGAGCCCATCCAGCATGCGCCGGCGGATGGTCTCCGGCGTGACATCAATCAATTCCAGCTCATCGGCACGATCCAAAAATGTTTGGGGAATGACTTCCCGAATGGGCGTTCCGATAATTTCGGCCGCCTCCTTCGCCACGGTGTCAAAATGTTGAATGTTCACCGCCGTCATCACGTCAACCCCGGCATCCAATATTTCTTGCACGTCAATATACCGCTTTTGATTTTTGGACCCAGGGACATTGGTATGGGCCAATTCATCCACAACCACCAGTTCTGGGTGGCGATCAATGACAGCATCAACGTCAAGCTCTTCAAACTGCCGACCGTGAAATTCTACTTGAAGGCGCGGCATCACCTCCAGATCCGCCACCAAGGCCTGAGTCTGGGCCCGGTTGTGAATTTCGTAATAACCTACAATGACATCAACGCCTTGATCTTTGAGGTCGTGCGCTTGTCTTAACATCGTGTAGGTTTTACCGACACCCGGGGCAGCCCCTACAAAAATCTTGAGCCGCCCACGATTTTTACTATGTTTGTATCCGCTTTCGGACAAATTTCCTGCCCTCCACTCTCACATCCCACCATCTTAGTATCCATCATCCAAGGGCTCTAGGGCAACGAAAAACCTCCGTCATCGACAGAGGTTGGTTATACCGCAATCGCCCACTAACCGTGGCGCGCCTTATACACGTCGATATTTAGGGCGGTCACATTCACGAGACGGCGGCCAAAAAGGCCCCACTGCGGCCCTGAGGTAGCCTGGGACACTAACGTGCGCAAGTAACTATGCGACAAGCCAGTCGCGCGGGCGACGCGCGGGATTTGAATCACTGCCGCTTGAACACTAATGTTGGGATCTAATCCGGATGCTGACCCCTCTACTAAATCGGGAGGAATTTGGCTGACCTTCAATCCCGGATTGGTCTTTTCCAAGTGCGCAATCCGCGCTTTAATGGTATTAATTAGGGCTCTGTTGGTCGGCCCATAATTGCTGGATCCGGAGTTGGCCGCATTATAGGGTTGGGGCTTCAATGTGGTCGCGTTGACCGTATCAGATGGGCGGCCCCAAAAATACCCCTTTTGATTGAAGTATTGTCCGACAATGGCCGAAGCCACAACTCGGCCATTCAGTTTCACTTGGCTGCCGTTGGCCTGGTAGGGGAAGGCTAGCTGACTTATCCCGGTCATCACCAGGGGATAGGCAAGCCCTAACAACAGCCATAAGAACACGGTGACGCCAATGAGCGGTTTTAAATATTTCATCACGGCCACCTCCTAAGCCAGTCCGAACAGTCCAAGCACATGATCAATGCCCCAGATGCCGATAAAGGGAATAATGACGCCTAAGACGCCCCAGTTAAAGATATTGCGGGCCAACATGTGATCCGCCGACTCAGCCCGATACTTCACCCCGCGAATGGCAAAGGGAATGAGTGCCGGGATAATCAACGCATTAAAGATTAGGGCCGACAAAATGGCGCCATGGGGGGTCTTCAAGCCCATGATATTCAGCTTCCCCAACACCGACAACGTGGGCACTGTGGCAAACATCGCGGGAATAATCGCGAAATATTTAGCCACATCGTTGGCGATAGAAAAGGTTGTCAGTGCCCCACGGGTAATGAGCAGTTGTTTTCCCACCATCACCACATCCAAGAGTTTGGTGGGATTAGACTCCAGATCAATCATGTTGCCGGCTTCTTTAGCAGCCATGGTTCCAGAGTTCATAGCCAGACCCACATCGGCCTGTGCCAAAGCAGGAGCATCATTGGTCCCGTCACCGGTCATCGCCACTAATTTTCCTTCGGACTGATCTTTTTTAATCACATCAATTTTGTCTTCCGGCTTTAACTCGGCGATAAAATCATCGACGCCGGCTTCCTGAGCGATAACCGCGGCGGTAATGCGATTATCCCCCGTGGCCATCACGGTCCGGATGCCCATCTTGCGGAAATCATCAAAACGCTGTTTTAGACCACTCTTAACAATATCTTTCAGTCGAATCACGCCCAGCGCCCGCCCGTCAATCTCTACCGCCAGAGGGGTCCCCCCTTCGCCCGCAACCGCTTCGGCCAGTTTGGTTAAGTCATCTTTGGTATGGGCCTCGGTGATTTCCACAATGGCGCTCACGGCACCTTTACGGATTTGCCGGCCGTCGGTGAGATCGATCCCGCTCATGCGCGTGTGCGCGGAAAACGGAACCGGCTCTCCGTTGCCCTCCGGGATGGCGCGATCCTTGAGAACATCTTGCGCCAATTCAACCACCGACCGACCTTCGGGCGTAGTATCGGCCAGCGACGACAACAAAGCGGACTCGGCCAACTCGGCCAATGACACCCCGGACAGCGGCATAAACTCGGTGGCCATGCGATTGCCCACCGTGATGGTTCCGGTTTTGTCAAGAATAAGCACATCGATATCACCGGCCGCCTCCACAGCCCGTCCGCTCTTGGCCACCACATCCACCTGCGCTACTCGGTTCATACCCGCAATCCCGATAGCCGACAATAAGGCCCCAATTGTCGTGGGAATGAGGCAAACCAAAAGGGCCACCATGGTGGTGATGTCTGTCGCATGCGGACCATAATAACTGGCCTGCGGCACCAACGTGACCACGACCAATACAAAAATAAGTGTGAGGACGCCTAACAGTGCAGACAATGCGATTTCGTTCGGCGTTTTTTGGCGGCTGGCCCCCTCGACCAAGGCAATCATACGGTCCAAAAACGTCTCGCCGGGGTTGGCAGTGACTTCGACGATGAGACGGTCCGATAAGAGCGTTGTCCCGCCGGTTACGGCATCGTCTTTGGTCTTCAGCACCGGGGCGGATTCGCCGGTAATCGCTGACTCATCAACCGATCCCACGCCGTTGACCACCACACCGTCACCCGCAATAATATCGCCGGCTTCAACCACCACCCGGTCTCCGCGGCGCAGTTCCCCGGCGTCCACCATCTTACTGGCGCCCGACGCGTCTAACAGGCGGGCCTTCGTAAAGGACTTGGTTCGGCGCAAAAAGTCTGCCTGGGCCCTGCCCCGGGCTTCCGCATACGACTCGGCAAAAGTCGCGAAGAGAATCGTGAAGAAAAGAATGATCGTGACCAAAAGTTCATAGCTAAACGCCGGCCGCCCAACCGACCCAATGGTAAACACCAGGGTCACTACGGTACCGATTTCCACCACGAACATGACCGGATTGTGAATCATTTCCAGGGGGCTCAATTTGGAAAAGGTGTCCTTGAGCACCTCGAAAAAATACTTATTGTCCATCTTGTTGTTCATCTTGTTGTTCATCTTGTTGTTCATCTTGTTGTTCATCTTGTTGTTCGACACCACCGATGCCGTCGCCATAAACCCACAAGCCTCCTCTACACCGCCCTAAAAAAGATGGTGCGCCAACAACAAATAATGCTCTGCCAATGGTCCCAAGGCCACCACCGGGAAGAACGTGAGGGCGTTGAGCACGACCACCGCCCCGATCAAAACCCCACCGAACAAGACCCCCTCGGTTCGCATCGTCCCCGAGGTCGTAGGAACCGTCTTCTTCTTGAGCAACGACTCCGCCAACAAAAACATGGCCATCACCGACGCGAAGCGCCCCACAATGGTGATGATGCCAATCGTCACCTCGTAATACGGCAAGGCCGCACCCAATCCAGCGAATGCTGAGCCGTTGTTGGCGGCACCCGATGTAATGCCGTAAAGAATCTCCGAAAACCCTTGGGGACCAGGGTTGTACACCCCTTTAAGGCCCACCGGTAGTGCCACCGACAAAGCTGTGCCGACCAAAATGATAAACGGGTGCAGCAAAAAGGCGATCGAGGCTAGTGAGACTTCCCGAGCTTCAATCTTCTTCCCCAAGAATTCGGGCGTGCGGCCCACCATGAGTCCCATCAGAAAGACGGCAATAATGACCAGCATCAGCATATTTAAAAGGCCGACTCCCTTGCCGCCAAAAATCAAGTTGAGAAACATGGCGGCGAGATAGGCCAGCCCTGTCATCGGTAAAGCGCTGTCATGGGCGGTGGCGACTGAACCCGTCGTAAATGCCATCGTAGAGGTTTCGAAAACCGACGTGCCACCGGTTCCAAAACGCAATTCGGTACCCACGCGATAGATGTGGCCGTGCAGGCCGAGCGCGTTAATGACGGGGTTGCCCAGATGCATCGGAAAGTAAATCATGGCGGCGATGGTGAGATACATGGCCCCTGCCACACTAATTAACGTCCAGGCCATCTTGCGCCGCCCTGTCATGACGCCAAGGGTATAAAAAAAGGCCACGGGCAATAGCCCCATCATCACCACTTCAAACAGGTTACTCAGTGCCGTGGGGTTTTCGAGGGGATTGGCGCTGTTGGCATTAGTAAATCCGCCACCGTTGGTGCCCAGATGCTCAATCGCTTCCCATGACGCTATGGGTCCCCGGGTGACAACCTGGGTATGCCCGGTGATGGTATGTACATGAAGATAGGGTCCGAGTGTTTCCGGCACACCCTGCCAAACCATAAGAAAGGTGAATACCACGGCCAGGGGCAACAGCACCCGGGTGCACATGAGAACCAAGTCCACGAAGAAGTTCCCCATTTTCTTACCGGATAGAGCGCGGATAAAGGCAATCGCCATGGTACCCCCCACGGCTGGGGTGACGAACTGCAAAAATTCTAGGTTGCCGAATTGGGAGAACAATGACATGGTTGTCTCTCCGGCATAAGCCTGCCAGTTGGTATTGGTGCCAAAACTGGCTGCCGTGTTGAAGGCAAGCTGGGGATTAAGGGCTTTCATATGTTCAGGATTGAATGGCAACTGTCCTTGTATGCGCAGGAAAATATATGACAGGATAATCCATGCGAAATTTGTGAGAATCAGCGCTGTGCCGTACTGCTTAGCCGACATCGATACCGACGGATCGATACCCAACAGGCGAAAAATGGTGTTTTCGATAGGCCGGAACGGCCGATCCAAAAAGGTTGGTTGGAAGGAAAATACCCGGGCAATATATGTGCCTAAAGGCTTCACGGTAACCAGAAAGATGCCGATCACAACAATCCAGACGGCCGCCGTTTGCAGCGACATAACCCTCATCTCCTTGACGCGCTAGAATTTCTCGGGATGAATGATGACGTACACCAGGTAGATGCTGACAGCCGCCGCGAGACCCAATAAAATTCCACTTTCCACGACAGTGCCTCCTTCGGGTTACACCCGAGCCAAGTAGTGCAAGAGGGCCAGTATAATTACCAACAACAACAAAATAAGTCCGATCATCTCGACGTCAAGCATTCCTGCACCTTCCTTCAAATTACCAGCCTAGTATCGACGTTTCCGTGTGAAAAAATCAGTAAAAATTGTAGGCGTTTCCATAAAAACGGTGTAAAAATTTAAATCCCCATGCTAGGGCGACCCATAAGGATCTCGATCATTTAGCATGGCGATCCGATTTTAATGTGAGTCTTGGCCGAAGCACATTAGCGCCGAATGACGTTTTTACCCGGATTGTTGGACGCATCAAGAGTGCTGGCGCCCGGTTGGGAATGTATGGGCACGTGGCGATGGATCCATTGCTTTCCATACGTCATTCCGGGTTTTTCAATATAGTGGTAACTGACGATGCTTAAGCCCAAGGACAGAGGAAGAAGAACGGCCAGTCGTAAAACTAGACCCCACGTACCCGGTTGGTGCATACCGGGCACATACCGCACTAAAATGGCCTGCAGTAATATCCAGTGCAGCAAATAGAGGCTGTAACTACGGGTGCCCACATAGGCAAAAACGCGGCTCTGTGCGATCAGGCGAAACGCTGGCACATTGTGTGAGACTAGCCACACCAAAAGGCCTAAGGGTAACAGCCACACCAGAAGTTCCGTTTGGGGATTGGTCCAAACCGTGTTGGCGATGGGAATGACCAAAGCTAGCCATAAAATCGCCCACCAAGACCTTTTTGGCTGCCACAGGTTACGTCTTTTCCAAATCCACAATCCAATGGCAAACCAAATAAACTGACGGGGCAAGGACCACAACAAAAATGCACCGGTCCAGGCGGGCCAACGCGTCATTGGTATATCGACCGCCATGCGGGGCCATAACCATACCAATGCGATTCCGACCACCAATAATCCCTCTGGACGAAGCCGCGGTAATACCCGCGTAACCAGCCAAGGAAACAATGCATAAAACGACATCTCCGTGCCAATTGACCAGCCGACCCCAATCCACGAGTTTTGAAAGGCTGGAATCCACGCAAAGAGAAAAGACAGATGGGCCAAAAGGCTTGCCCAGGTAAAAGGATTATGAGCCATTTGGGACGGAGCAAATTGCGGATTGCCATGCGTCAAAAGTGCTGTCAAGAGAAGGGACAAATAAAAGAGCGGAGCGATCCGCCAAAAACGGCGCGCCCAAAATTCCGTAGAGGACGGGGGAGCCCCATATTGTTGGCGGCGATAATCCCAGCTCATGCCCAACGTCAGCGCACTGAGAATGAAAAAGAGACCCACCCCTTCGGCACCTTGTCCCACAAAGCGCATCCACCATCCATGTCGGGTCGGGTTGATAAGAAACGCATGAAAAACCACAACACTTAAACCAGCCAGCCCCCGTAACGCATCCAGCCCCCGAAGGCGCGGTACATCCAGTGAAGCTTGCCTGACGGCCGTCTTCAACACACCTCCCTTAGACACGAAAACCTAAAGGACATCCACAACATCGATTCGGGGAATCAATCTAAGAAAAGGAGCAGCTAACCCGTCAACCTACCACTTGAACAACGCAGAAAAACGATGTTTCGGTATGCACCCATTCCACACAGTCCTCTCGATTCGGAATCCGGGACCGTTGTCTAGCATGAACAAAAGCCTTTGGATAGTTCAGACCAACGTTCCGTTAAGTCAAACGATCCGTCTTGCGCTATCCTAGATCAGGTAGTTCAACTGATGCAAGAGCGCGATTTGACTCATAAAAAAAGTACTCCAAACACTTTCATTGCCTCATAAAAAAAGGTACTCAAAAAAGGAGTGCGATGATGGCCACGCGAAATTCCCGGCATCACCTTCAGGAGGATT